>JAPPLJ010000039.1:0-101264 GCA_028819475.1 Rhodospirillaceae bacterium | reverse complement strand
ACTGCCCCTCTTTCAGCGTACCGTCTTCACTCATACCGCCCTCCCGTGGTAGAAGGGCGCACGCTATGGGCAGATCAATTGTCCGTCAAGTATATAACTCCCATAACAATCCAAGCGTGCTTCCCTGCCGTCACGGCGCCCGAGAGAGAGGGCCCGGACAAACCGACACCGGACATCGCAATGGATGAATCGGCGACCCTGACGCCGGCGCCGCAGTTCATGAAGTTTCTGCGCGACGGCCGGATCCTCCTGCAACGGTCGAAGGCGACCGGCCGGGTCTTCTTTTACCCGCGCATTGCAGAGCCGGGGACGGGCTCGACGGATCTGGACTGGGTCGAGGTCTCCGGCCTCGGCCTCGTCTACTCGACCACGGTCATTCGCCGCCGGCCGCCCGAACCGCATCGGAACATCGCCCTGATCGACCTGGATGAAGGGCCACGCCTGCTGAGCCGGATCGAGGGTATGGACCCGGACCTTGTCCGTATCGGCATGAGGGTGCAGGCGCGCATCGCCGGTGAAGAGGAGCCTCTCATCGTCTTCGTGCGCGCGGGCGGCGGGGAAGCGTCGGCGTGAACGCTCAAGCCGGATTTCCGCGCGGCGGCACTGCCATCGTCGGCGCCGCCACTTTCGGCCTCGGGGAGGTGCCGGGCTTCGAGGCGATCGACCTGGCGGCGCAGGCGTCGCTCGCCGCCTTGCGCGATGCCGGCCTCGCCGTGCGCGAGGTCGATGCCCTGTTCGTCGGACTCCCGCAGGACTACCTGTCGGGCTTGACCCTTGCGGAATATCTCGGCGTCCGGCCGAAGCTCACCGACAACAACAGGACCGGCGGTTCCAGCTTCCTCACCCATACCGTCTGGGCCGCACTGGCGCTTGCCGCCGGCATGTGCGACGTCGCCCTGATCGCCTACGGCAGCACCCAGCGGACCGGCGCCGGCCGCCTGGTCTCTTCCTGGCGCGGTTCCCCGTTCGAGGAGGCGTACCAGCCCGCCATGCCGATCGCCGGATACGCCCTGGCTGCGGCGCGGCATATGCACGAGTACGGCACGACGCGGGAGCAGTTGGCGGAGGTCGCCGTATCCGCGCGCCGCTGGGCGCAGCTCAACCCGGAGGCCTACAAGCGCGATCCCCTTACCGTCGAACAATGCCTGACCGCGCGCATGGTCGCCGACCCGCTCACGGTGCGGGACTGCTGCCTGGTCACGGACGGCGCCGCTGCGATCGTGATGACTCGGGCAGACCGCGCCCGCGACCTGCAGAGACCGCCGGTGTTCCTGTTGGGCGCCGGCTCGGCGGTGACGCACAAGGAAATCGCTCAGATGCCCGATCTGACGGCGACCGGGGCGGCCGAGTCGGGCCGGCGAGCGTATGAGTCTGCGGGCGTAACGCCGTCGGACATCGATGTCGTACAGCTTTACGATGCCTTCACGATCAATACGATCCTGTTTCTGGAGGATCTCGGCTTCTGTCCCAAAGGGGAGGGGGGCCGCTTCGTCGAGGACTCGCATATCGCGCCGGGTGGTCCGCTGCCCGTCAACACGAACGGGGGTGGCCTTTCCTGCGTTCATCCGGGAATGTACGGCCTGTTCACCCTCGTTGAAGCCGTCATGCAATTGAGAGGATCGGCCGGCGCGCGGCAGGTCGAGGGCGCGAGGCTCGTCCTGTGCCACGGCAACGGCGGTGTGCTGTCCAGCCAGGCGACGAACATTCTCGGCGCCGAAGAAACTCTCTGAACGGCGGAGGCTCCATGACGGCAGCGGACCGGGTTCCAGAACGGGCACACGCGCTCGATATCGACCTGCGCCGGGCGGAGACGCAGAACTGCCCGTATGCCGCCTACGATAAGCTGCGCGAGGAGGCGCCGGTCTGGCACGATCCGAACACCGGTTACTTCGTGATTTCCCGCTACGAAATCCTGAAGGAGGTTCTTCTCGACACGGAGCGCTTCAGCAACATTCCGGACCCGGAACAGATGTTCGTTACGCAGGAACGCACCGAACTCCTTCGAAACCTTTACGAAAAGAAGGGATGGTATCCCGCGCCCAACCTGGCAAAACGCGACGACCCGAACCACAGGCAGATGCGGAAGCTGTTCGAGCAGGCGTATCGGGCAAGCAAGATCAAGCAGATGGAACCGTTCGTGCGCGAGGTCAGCGAACGGCTGGTCGACGGCTTCATCGACCGGGGCCGGTGCGATTGGGTGCGGGAATTCGCGATCCCGCTGCCCCTCATCGTCATTATTCATCAGGTCGGCGCGCGCGAGGAGGATATGTGGCGCATCAAGGCCTGGACCGACGCCTACGTTCAAAGATTGAGCCTCATGCACGGCGAGGAAACGGATGTGTGGGCGACGGAGATGGAAATCGAGATGCAGCACTATTTCCAGCCCATCTTCGAGCGCCTGCGCGAGGAGCCAGACGACACACTGCTCAGCCACCTGGTGAATACCGAGATTCCCGAATGGGGCCGCACGCTGAACGACAATGAACTGCACGCCGAGATGATGACCGATACCTTCGTCGGCGGAGCGGAGACCACGACCAATGCGCTGTCAGGGGGCATACTCCTCCTCATTCAGAATCCGGGGGCGTGGCGCCGGCTCAAGGCCGACCCCGACAGGTACCTGCGCACGTTCGTCGAGGAGGTTCTCAGGCTGGAGAGCCCGGTCCAGTTCCTGTTCCGGTTTGCAGCCAGGGACCTCGACCTCTGCGGCGTCCGCATTCCCAAAGGGAGCCGCATCATGGCTGGCTACGGCGCCGCAAATCGCGACGAGCGCCAGTTTCCGGAGGCGGCGCGCCTCGATCTGGAGCGGGCCAACGCCGCAAGCCATCTGGCTTTCGGTTCCGGAACGCACCATTGTCTCGGCGCCTCTCTCGCCCGGCGGGAACTGCATTGCGGGTTCCAGGCGTTCATCGACCGGATCGACGATTTCCGGCTGGCTCCCGAACAGGGCGAACTCAGCTACGCGCCGCACATGTTCCTGCGGGCCTTGAAGGAACTGCATATCGAGTTCGAGGCGAAACCGCGAAGGCAGGCGTAGAGGCGACAGTCCATTGCACGGAAGCGAATTCCCCGAAACAGGCGGACCACCGGACCGGGAGCGGCGGATCAGTCATGGATCTTGAGATCGAGGGGCGCGGCGCGTTCGTCGTCGGCGCAACCGGCGACATCGGGCGGGCGACCGTCGAGCGGCTGCTGGCGGAAGGGGCGCGGGTCGTAGCCGGCGCCCGCTCTGCCGCCCGGATGGCCGGGACGCTGGGCGCTGCAGGGCTCGACGTGCACGGCATGGTGGAAATCGATCTGCGCGACGAGGCGTCGACAGCGGCGGCAGCCGGGCGCGCTGAGGAGCTTCTGGGCGGCGCGATCGACATCCTGGTCTGCGCCGCCGGGGGCGACGTCACCTATGCGCCGGTCTGGGAGATTCCGCCGGACGTGTACGAGCGGGATTACCGGATCAAGGTCGTCGGCACCTCGCAGCTCTGCACCAGGGTCGCTGCCCACATGGTCGAACGCGGCTCGGGCGCGATCGTCAACGTGATCGGGATCGCCACCGAGATCGTGGTGACCGTCAACCCCGCGGGGAGCGCGGCAAACTCGGGGCTGCGCAGCTTCACGCGGGTCCTGGCCAAGGAAGTTGCCGGCTCGGGCGTCCGGGTCGTCGGCGTCAGCCCCGGATTCGTCGAAGGCGAACGTCTGGCCCGGTTCGCCACCGACGAACAGACCCGGCAGCTGAAGGAATCGATTCCGCTCCGCGCGCTCGCGGACCCGAAGGAACTGGCCGACGTGATCGTTTTTGTTGCGTCGCCGCGGGCAAGCTACATCACGGGAGAGATCGTCATCGTGGACGGCGGGGCCACCCTGCGGTGAGGCAAACGCGTCCCCGAGACCTCGCTGGCGGCGCGCGGAGGAGGCCGAGGCCGGGATGAGATTCACGGATCGAGTGCTGTTTGCCACCGGTGCCGGCTCCGGCATCGCCGCGGCTGCGGCGCGGCAATTTTCGGCCGAAGGGGGCCGCGTCGCGGTGGCCGACATCGACGGCGAGCGGGCGGCGGACATGGCCGCTTCGCTGGACGGCGCTATCGGAATCCACTGCGACGTCTCCAGCGAAGAATCGGTGAACCGCGCCGTTGCCGAGACCCGAAAGAGGCTGGGGCGGATCGATGCTGTCCTGAACGCTGCCGGACACGCCGATTTCGGTCCGATCGACGACTATTCGATCGAGCGGTGGAACCGGATGATCGCTGTCCACGCGACGGGAACTTTTCTCGTATGCAAGGCCGCCGTGCCGGCGCTGCGCGCCCAGGGCGGCGGTTCGATCGTCAACGTGTCATCCATCGCGGCGCATGTGGGACGGATGAACCTCGTGGCCTACACCGCCGCCAAGGGTGCGATCCTTTCCATGTCCCGGCAGCTCGCGCTCGAATTGGCCGGGGACCGGATCCGCGTCAACGTCGTCGCGCCCGGCGTGGTGCGGACCGGGCTTACCGAAGCCGCCTATGTCGAACGGGGAGGCGGCGACTTCGACAAGGGCGCGGCGCAGGTCGTCGCCGACACGCCGCAGAAACGGATCGCGGCCCCGGAGGAAATCGCGGCCCCGATCTGTTTCCTGCTTTCGGACGAGGCGAGTTTCTGCACCGGGTCGGTGATAACGCCGGACGGCGGCATGACCGCGATCTGATTGCAACACGCCCCGCTCCGGTCGGGCATGCGCCGTGGAACGGAACCGGCGTCAGCCCGAATCCTCCAGTATCAGGTCGCTTGCCTTCTCCGCCATCATGATCGTCGGCGCGTTGGTGTTGCCGGAGGTGATCGACGGCATGGCGGAGGCGTCGACGACGCGCAGGCCGGCCAGGCCGTGAACCCGGAACCGGGGATCGACCACTGACAGCGGGTCCCTGCCCATGCGGCATGAACTGGTCGGATGGTAGATGGTCTGGGAGATGTTGCGCGCGGCGTCGAGCAGGTCCTTGTCCGACTGAACCTCCGTGCCCGGCAGATGCTCGCGCAGGACGAATTTCGACAGGGCGCCGGTGCCGATCAGCCTGCGGGTCATCTTGAGGCCGTCGACGACCGTGCGCCGGTCGAGCTCTGTCGCCAGGTAATTGGGCTGGATCGACGGATATGCGGCCGGGTCCGGCGAGCGGATCGCAATGCGCCCGCGGCTTTCGGGGCGCAGTTGGCAAACCGACATGGTGATCCCGGAGAACGGGTGCATTTTCAGGCCCGGCTTGTCGGCGCTGAGAGGCTGGAAATGGAACTGGATATCCGGCGTCGACAACTCCGGCCGCGTCTTGCAGAAAATGCACACCTGGCTGGCGCCCATCGCCATCGGCCCGCGCCGGGTGAGGATGTAGCGCAAACCGATCGCAGTCCGGCGGATCAGGTTGTTGATCTCGTCGTTCAGCGTCGGGACGTTGACCTCGTACACCGAGCGCACCTGGAGATGATCCTGCAGGTTCTCTCCGACGCCCGGCAATTCATGCCGGACCGCGATGCCGAGGTCGCTCAGGAGGGAACCGGGACCGATGCCGGAGAGTTGGAGAAGCTGCGGCGAACCGATGGCGCCGGCCGAGAGGATTATTTCACCGCCGCCGCGCACCGTCGCCTGCCGTCGTTCGCCGCTGACGGAGTAGGCGATACCGGTTGCGGTTCGCGGGCCGGCCTCGTCGAACAGCAGACGCTCCGCCAGTGCGCCGGTGACGACCTCCAGGTTCCTGCGGGAGCGTACCGGCTTGAGATAGGCTGTGGCGGCCGAGCAGCGCCTGCCGTTGCGCGCCGTGAGCTGGAAATAACCGGCGCCCTCCTGCCGGTCTCCGTTGAAATCGTCGTTGCGCGGAATGCCGAGTTCTTCCGCCGCGGCAATCAGGGCTTCGCAGACGTCGCGCCGGGCGCGCATGTCCGAGACGGCAAGCGGCCCGCCGGTACCGTGGAACGGGTCGGCGCCGCGCTCCTGATCCTCGGCGCGGCGGAAATATGGCAGAACTTCGTCGTATGACCATCCCTCGTTACCGAGCTGGCGCCAATAGTCGTAGTCTTCCTTCTGTCCGCGGACGTACAACAGGCCGTTGATGGCGCTGGAGCCGCCCAGCACCTTTCCGCGGGGCCAGTCCAGGGTGCGCCCGTTCAGGCCGGGATCGGAGTCGGTCCGGTAGCACCAGTCGGTGCTTGGGTTGTGCATGGTCTTGAAATAGCCGACCGGCACATGGATCCAGGGGTTGCGGTCCTCGCCGCCGGCCTCGAGCAGCAGCACGTTTTTCGAAGGGTCGGCAGACAGGCGGTTGGCGAGCACGCAGCCGGCCGAACCGGCGCCAACGATGACATAGTCATAGCCCATGCCTGCAAACCTGCGCGCTGCGGTCAAAAAATAGCGTTCATCGTCACTCAACGCTTGCAGAACCGACAATATCTGCCATTATTGAGATTGTCAGTCTCAAACTTTGACATTTTTGTCGAAAGGTTGGGTGTGGCGGCTCCTAACCGATGCATCAGGAGGAAGCATCCATGCAATCGATCCCGGAAAAACTGAAGAACGTTTCACGGCGCGACATGCTGCGGATATCGGGGCAGTTCGGCCTGTCGTCGACGTTGATCGCGGTTGCCGGGCTGACCGGCGCGATCACGGCGCCGCAGCTCGCTGAGGCGGCGAACTCCACCTACAAGAAGCGCTTCAAGAAGAAGGCGCGGTTCAAGCTGAAATTCGGCGCTGCCGGCTTCAACGAACGCAATCTGCTGATCGAACGGGCCGGGTGCCTGCAATTCGTCAACGATCTGGAAGAGCGGACCGACGGCGAAATCCAGATCGAATTCATCGGCTCCAACCAGATTTGCGGCCAGCTGAATTGCGTGACCAAGACGCAGCAGGGCATCGTCGATATCTACGCCGCGTCGACGCAGAACTCGGCCGGCGGCGCGCCCTACCTGAACGTGCTGGACTATGCCTACATGTTCCCGTCCCGCGCGGCCCAGTATCACTTCCTGTACTCGCCCAAGAGCATGAAGATCCTGCGCGAGCCCATGCGCAAGCGGCATGGCATAGAATTCCTGTTCTCCCATGCGGAACTGCGCGGCATCATGCTCGGCCTGAAGTGGAAGGACAAACCGACCGTCAAGAGCGTGAAGGAACTGGCCGGCACGAAGAACCGCGTGACGGGCACGCAGCTGGGCCGGATCGCGATGAAGCTGATGAACCTGAATCCGACGCCGATCGCCTGGGCGGAAACCCTGGACGGCCTGAAACAGGGCCTGGTCGACGGCGCCGAAACCTGGCCCTCCGCCGTGGCTTACGCCAACATGTCGCCGGTGGTCTCGCAGTGCGTCAATCTCGAGTTCTTCTGCGGCACCGAACATACGGCGATGAGCAGCAAGACGTTCGACAAGCTGGGCGGCGAACTGCAGGACGCCGTGATGGAATCGTCCTTTCTGACCCAGGTCCATGTCCAGGCGGCCAACGAGGTCTCCCTGGTCAACACGGTCGGCTTCTCCAATCCGCAGTTGCCCAACACACTGTTCGCCAACCACAACGTCCGTGTTGCCTGGATGAGCGCAGCGGCGCGGCGCGAGGCGGAGGAGATGTGTTCGCCGGAATTCCAGCCCAAACACTGGGAACGGTGGCGCGAGAGGCTGAACGGCTGGTCCGGCGGCCTCGACACCTACAAGTATATCTACGACGTCGCACGCGAGATTCCGGCCGACACGCTGGCCGAGAATGTCGAGCCGCGGCGCTGGTGGAAGGGCTAGGCGCCAGCCGGTCCCGAGGCGTGCGTTAGAGGCAAAATGGCGGGCTCCGGGTCTATTCCGGAGCACGTCATCTCTTTCCGATTCTGCCGCCCCGCCGGCGCGGTAGCGGTGGACAGACCCGCGGGTAATCGGCTAGATCGGCGTGGCGCAGCGAAACGCCGGCAGCGTCTTCGGCCGGCGGAAACGGGGAGCGGCAATGCGGCTACTGCGTTGGATCGACGCCCGGATCGAACGGTTCATCATCCTGGTCGCGTATGTCTTCATGGCCGGGATCATCTTTGTCGAAGTGATCCGGCGTTTCCTGCTGAGTGAGCAGGTTGCCTGGTCTTCAACCATCCCGATCTACCTGTTTCTCTGGGTCGTCTGGATCGCCTGCGCCTACAATGTGCGCATCCGGGCGCATCTCAGCTTCGATGAAATCCGCTCCCGGTTCTCCCAGCGCGGGCAACTGATGTGCCTGCTGCTGGACGCCCTCCTCTGGATCGTCTTTTCCGTCATCGTCATCTACTACACGGCGAAGCAGGTCATGCTTTCCAGGGATAATTTCGCCATCGTCCAGGGCACCGACGAAGTCATGCAGTGGTGGTTCTATATTGTGACGCCGCTTGCGTTCGCCCTGTTGATCGTGCGGGTTCTGCAAAACGTGGCGAAGGATATTTCCGATTATCGCAACGGCCGGCCGCTGAAAATTCAGACCGGCATGCTCGGCGACTAGGAGGCGGGCATGCAGACGTTCTGGATCCTGCTGATTTCCGGCGCCGTTACGGTCTTTTTCGCCGTCGGCGTACCGATTTTCCTCGTCATCGGCTTCTGGGTCATCGGGGTCAGCCTGGTAATCGACTTCACCCTCGCCAATCTCGGCGTAACGCTGTTCGAGGGGCTCAATTTCTTCGGTCTGCTGGCGCTGCCGCTCTTTATCCTGACAGGCGACCTGATCAAGGGCGCCGGCATTGCCAAACGGCTTTCGGAGTTTGCCTATTCCATGCTCGGCTGGCTGCGCGGCGGCCTCGGCATGGCGTCGCTCGGGGCATGCGGCCTGTTCGCGGCAATTTCGGGATCGAACTCGGCGACCACCGCCACCATCGGTTCGATCATGCATCCGGAAATGACCAAGGGCGGTTACGACCGGAATTTCGCCGCTTCCACGATCGCGGCCGGCGGCACGGTCGGGATCATCATTCCGCCCTCGATCATCTTCATCGTCTACGGTTTCCTGATGAACCTGTCGATCTCCGACCTGTTCATCGGCGGATTGCTGCCCGGCATCCTGATGATCGTCGCCATGCAGTTCGTCTGCTGGCTGATCTGCCAGTTGAACGGCTGGGGACATCTGATCTCGATCGAGTTCCGCCGCATCGTGAAGACGGCGATCGGCGCGTGGATCGGCTTCGGCGCGATCGTCCTGGTCATCTGGGGCATCTATTCCGGGAAATTCTCGCCGACCGAAGCGGCGGGCGTGACCGCGGGCTTCTGCATGATCGTCGGCCTGATCTTCTTCCCGATCTACCGTTACGTTCATCGCGGCAAAACGGCCGACGCGGACTGGATCGAACAGGAGCAAGAGGAAGTCGCGGCGCTCTCGGCGGCCGACCGGGCCGGCCGGGGCAATCCGGTGGCCGAGCAGTATTCCGAAAATACCGGTTATCTCGAGCGGATCGTCATTCCGGGTTTTTCGTACCGGGAACTGCCCGACCTGATCATGCGGTCCGGCCAGATAACCGGCGTTCTCGCGCCGCTGATCGCGATCTCCGTCGTGATGCAGCAGATCTTGACCCTGCTGGGGGCCAAGGATTTCTTCACCGATTTCGTCGGCGGGATGGGCGGCTACTACGCCGTGCTGTTCGTTTGCATGGCGATCGTGCTGCTGGCCGGGACCATTCTCGAGAGCCTGCCGAACACGATCATTTTCGCCCCGATTCTGGCGCCGATCGCCGCCCAGTTCGGCGTCGATCCGATCCACTTCGCCGTCGTGTTCCTGATCGGCGATGCCATCGGGTTCATCACGCCGCCCTACGGGCTCAATCTGTATGTCGCCAGCAGCATCACCAATATCCCGTACTTCCGATTGTTGTATTACACCATGCCTTATTTCATCGCCCTGTCGGTCGTGTGGCTGGTGGTTGCTCTTGTGCCCGACATTTCCACCATATTGCTCGTGCATGAGGGGGCGGGCACGTTCCAGCACAACTGATTGTCGGCCGGACGTTTGTTGAATCCCGGGTCACCGCTGCAGCAAGACCGCCTCCCGGCAGGAATTCGTACCCTGGCGGTCATCGAGGCGCTGCTCGATGCCGGCGTCCCGCTTACGCCGACGGCGATCAACGACCGCCTCAATCTCCCGAAAGCAACCATCCACCGGATATGCCAGCAACTGCTGGAAGCCGGATGGCTGGTCCGGGATATGGACGGCAAACGGGTGCTGCCGGGCCGGCGCCTCGCTGCGTTTACCGGCCGCCTCGGCGTGTTCTCCCGATACCTGCAGGCCCGGATCGCCATCCTTCGGCGCCTCTCGGAGACCATCGGAGAGACCTGCAACATCACAATTCCGGACAGGGAGGGCATGTTTTATCTGGACCGGGTCGAGACGCGCTGGCCGCTGCGCATCCAGTTGCCGGTGGGGGCGACGGTGCCGTTCCACGGTTCGGCCAGCGGCAAGCTCTACCTGAGTACGCTGCGGAGAGCGCAGCGCCGCCGCTTGGTTCATTCACTGAGACTGGAGCCGCTCGCGGTCAACACCATAACCGATCCGGAAAGATTGCTGACCGCGCTTGAGCGGATACGGAAAAACGGGGTGGGAACAGACAATGAAGAACTCGTGCAAGGCATGGTCGCGGTAGCCGTGCCGATCGAAGACGAAAAGGGCCGCCTGGTCGCGACTCTGGCGGTGCACGGCCCGATGCACCGCATGTCGTTGGATGACGCCAGGCGGCATGTGCCGATGCTGCGCGATGCTGCCGCCGAACTCCGCGCGGTGCTCCTGGAAGGCAGACTCGACGTCTGCTAACTGCCCTCGCCCAGCGGCAGGCCGTTCCTGCCCTTGGTGCGCTGCCAGACGATCAGGACGAGCGTCAAAACGGTGAGGCCCCAGAAGAACCAGGTGATCCAGCCCTGGAAAAAGATCGTCCAGTCGCCGTCGCCGAGGCGCAGCGAGCGGCGGAAATTGTCCTCGAGCAACGGCCCCAGAATGAAGGCGATCAGGAAGGGCGCGGCCGGTATGCCGAGGCGCAGCATCCCGAAGCCGACGATCCCCATGACGAACATCACGAGCACGTCGAAGATCGTGTTGTTGATCGCGTAGGCGCCGAACACGCACAGCACCAGCACGACCGGAAACAGGATGCGCTGCGGAATGTCGGCGATCCGCGCAATCGAGCGGATCGAGAGCTTGCCGACGATGAACAGATAGGCCGAGCTCAGCATGATGCCGATGAAGAGCGCGTAGATCAGCGTGATGTTCTGCTGGAACATCAGCGGCCCCGGCCGCAGATCGTGGATCATGAAGGCGCCCAGGATGATCGCGGTGATGATGTCGCCCGGCACGCCCAGCGCGAGCAGCGGGATCAGGGTCGCACCGGCGACCCCGTTGTTGCCGGCCTCGGCCGCGGCGACGCCTTCCAGCTCGCCCTTGCCGAAATTGCCCTGGTTCTTCGACGTCCGCCGCGCCTCGCTGTAGGACAGGAAGGCCGCCGGCGCGCCGCCGATGCCGGGAATTACGCCCAGAATCACGCCGATCGCCGAGCCGCGCAGGATGGACTTGAGCGCCCGGCGATAGTCGAGCAGCGAGGCGCCCTTGCCGGCAAGCGCGGAGAGTTTCTGCGCGGTTTCCGTCTTGGAGTAGAAGTTCAGCACCTCGGGAATTGCGAACAGCCCGATCAGCACCGGGATGAAGTTCAGCCCGCCCATCAGGTCGAAATTGCCGAAGTTGAAGCGCGGCGTGCCGAAAATCGCGTCCAGACCGACGATTGCGAGCGCCAGTCCAAGCCCGGCGGCGCCCAGGCCTTTCAGCAGGTCGTCGCCGCTTACGCTGGCAATGATCGTCAGCGAGAACACGATCAGCGTGAAGAATTCGGGGGAGCCGAAGCTGAGCGCGAAGCTGGCGAGGATGCCGGCGAAGAAGATGAGAGACAGGTTGGAAATGAAATCGGCGGTGCAGGAGGCGTAGAGCGCCATGTCGAGCGCACGCCGCGCCTCGCCCTTGCGCGCCAGGGGATAGCCGTCGAGCCCGGTGCAGGACGCCGCCGGCGTGCCCGGCGCGTTGATCAGGATGGCGGTGATCGAGCCGCCGTAGAGCCCGCCCTTGTAGACGCCGAGCAGCAGCAGGATGCCGGTGATCGGCTGCATGGTGAAGGTGAAGGGCAGGGCGAGCGCCACGCCCATCGGGGTTGTCATGCCGGGAATGGCGCCGATCACCGTGCCGATCATGACGCCGACGAACAGGGCGAGCACATTGTCGACCTGGGCGAACATGGCGAAGGAGGCGGCGAGGGTCTCCCACATGGCGTCAGATCCGCTGCAGCAGGAAATCGAGCACGCCGCCCGGGATCGGCCGCTGCGCCGCCTTGACGAAGAACAGGTGCAGCGCCAGCGGCAGCAGCAGCGCAACAGGCACGACGATCAGGGGGCGGCGTTCGCCCGCCAGCAGCATCAGGGCGACCAGCCCGAGCGTCGTGGTCAGAACGAAGCCGAGGAATTCCAGGGTCAGGTAAATCGCCAGGAGCAGGGCCATCACGATGAACGGCCGCCCGGCTATCCACGCGGGCCGGCCGGCCGGCGGCGCTGCGTCGCCGGCTGTCGTATCCTCGGTCCGGAAAGCGGCCAGCAGCTCGTAGACCAGGAGCAGCGCGCCGATGACGGCAATGCCGCTACAGACGATGTAGGGCCAGAATGAGGGCGAGAGCGCGCGGTATTTGACCGAAGGCGGCTGGACGATGCCGTAGGGAATAAGCACGGCAATCGCGAGGACGCCGAAACCGACGAAGCACAGCCCGGCAACGATGTTTCGGTTGAGCTTCATCGTTCAGACCGCTGCCGGGGCGGCG
Source organism: Rhodospirillaceae bacterium (assembly GCA_028819475.1). Classification (NCBI taxonomy): domain Bacteria; kingdom Pseudomonadati; phylum Pseudomonadota; class Alphaproteobacteria; order Rhodospirillales; family Rhodospirillaceae; species Rhodospirillaceae bacterium. The sequence goes on along the minus strand of JAPPLJ010000039.1, from coordinate 88,491 downwards.
TCGGCCGCGCGCTCCGGCGCGAGCCGGCCGAGGTCGAAGCGCTCGTGGAACAGGTGCCGGTCGAGCGCCAGCCACACCGCCGAGTGGGCCGTGGTCAGCGCGCTGACCCGGGTATCGAAGGTGCGGCCGGACAGGGCGGCATCGGCTGCGATGCGCCGGACGCCGGCGACATAGTCCGGATGGCGCCCCACCTGGCCGGCCAGCAGGACGGCCTGGGGCTTCAGGACCGTCGCGAGCAGCCGTAAGGCCTTGCCGAGTTCCGCGCCGCATATCTCGATAACGCTCCGGGCATCGGCCGGCAGATTCCGGCCCGGTTCGGCGATGCCGCGAAGCCGCTGTCCGTCGTCCTCGGGTCCGGCGCTCTTCGTCAGGCCCATGCTGTCCAGCCGGTGCAGAATGGCGATTCCGGATGCCGTATCGTCCAGCGTCGCACCGCCTGACGGGAATCCGGCCAGTTGCCCGGCCTCATTGGCCGCACCGCGCACCGGCGCGCCGTCAAGCATCAGCGCAGAGCCGAGCCGCAGCCCGACATTGACCAGCAGGACATCGCGCAGGCCGGAGGCGCAGCCCTGCCGGGCTTCGGCCTGCAACAGCGCTGCGGCCCGGCCCTCGGCGACGAAGGGCACCCCGGTCAGGCCGGCGAGGATGCCGGCAGCGTCGACCGTGCGCCAGCCCAGGGGGCCGCCGCTGCGCAACTCGCCCGTCGCCGGATCGACCCGGCCGGCGATCAGCGCCGCACCGCCGAGAATGCGCGTCGGATCCCTGCCCGACTCTGCAATCAACTCGACCGCCGCCTGCGCCAGCGCCGCCAGAGCCGGCTCCGGCCGGTCGAGCGGCACGTCGCTGCAGTCCCGCCGCGCCACGACGTTCCCGCGGCAGGTCGCAAGCACGACCTCCTTCTGGTTCAGTGTGATCGCCATGCCCAGCACGAAAGCGCCGTCATCGGCGAATCCGAGGCGGACCCGCGGCCGGCCCGCCTGCCGCCGCTTGCCGGTCGCCGGGTATTCGGTGAGCAGGCGCGCCTCGACGAGCTCCCGCACGATGCGGGAGACGGCGGCGTTCGTCAGCCTCACGGTCTCGGCGATGACGGTGCGCGATACAGCGCCGTGCTCGGCAATGGCGCGCAGCACGAGATGCCGGTTCTGGCGTCGCAAATCGGCGATGGAAGCCGAGGAAGCCAAAGGTCGGGCCTATTTTTTAACGTCGGTAAATATTTCTTGATTTGAAAAACCGGTTCTGTCAACCTGTTCCTGCATCGCGCGCGCTGCACCGGCCGAAGGACACCGGAGCAGGCGCACATCTGTGCTGTTTTCCGCGTCACAGACGGGAAAATTCCAGGGAGGAACCGACGTGTACAAACTGACGAAATGGACAACCGCAGCCGTTGCCGCGATGGCGGTGACGGCGGCCGCGATCCCGGCCGTTGCCGCCGACTATCCGTCGCGGCCGATCACGCTGGTTGCGCCCTACGGGCCGGGTGGCGCGGCGGACCTGCACGCCCGCATTGTCGCCGGTACGGCGCCGAAATATCTCAACCATGCCGTACTCGCGATCAACAAGGCGGGCGCGGCCGGCAGCATCGGCGCCTTCCACGTCGTGCGGGCGAAAAAGGACGGCTATACGCTCCTGTCGGCGCGCGTCGGCAGCAATGCGGGTGTTCCCGCCTTCAACCCGAGCATCCCCTACAAGTGGGACCAGTTCACCTTTCTCGGACTGACCGAGCGCAACCCGTTCGTCCTTGTGGTCAACGCCAAGTCGGACATCAAGACGTTCAAGGACTTCGAGGCGGGGATCAAGGCGGGCAAGATCAAGACCTATTCTTCCGCCGGCGTCGGCACCCTGCTGCACCTGGCGGCGCTGGTGATGGCCGACGACATGGGCCTCGATCCGGACCAGATCACTCATATTCCGTTCAAGGGCGGCGGCAAGGCGCGCGCGGCCATCGTCGGCAACCAGGTTCATTTCCTGTGGCAGAACCTGTCCGGTGTGATCGGTTCGATCCGGGCCGGCCAACTGCGCGCCCTGGCAATCACCACCGACAAGCGTTTCAAGGCGGTGCCGGACGTCCCGACCGTTCGCGAGCTGGGCTATCCGAACATGGAGGCGATCATCGGCTGGAGCGGCATTTTCGGCCCGCCCGATCTGCCCAAGCCGGTGGTCGACAAATGGGTGAGCGTGCTGGCATCCCTCAAGAAGGACCGGGCCTTCAACAAGCTGATCGGCAACCTTGGGTCGATTCCGGACATCCGCAGCCCGGCCGACACAAAGGCCTTTGTCAAGAACCAGTACGAGACCTTCAAGAAAGTGGTCGCCAAGCTGAAGAAATAGGCCCGCCGGCCAAACCTGCGGAACGGGCGGGCGGCCTGCGCCTGCCCGTTTCCGTTTGAACGCAAGAGGGACGGAATCCGATGGCGACGGACAAGCCGAACATTCTGTTCATCATGGCCGACCAGATGAGCGCCCGGGCGCTCCGGTACTACGGCAACCGGACGACGCTGACGCCGAATATCGACCGTCTGGCCGACGAAGGCGTCGTCTTCGAGAACTGCTATTGCAACCTGCCGATGTGCGCGCCGTCCCGCGCCTCGATGATGGCCGGCATCCTGCCCTTCACCATCGACATGTACGACAATGCCTCGGAATTTCACGCCGACATCCCGACTTTCGCCCACTATCTGCGCCATCTCGGCTACCGGGTGGAGCTCAGCGGCAAGATGCATTTCGTCGGACCGGACCAGATGCACGGTTTCGAAAGGCGCCACACGACCGAAATCTATCCGGCCAATTTCGCGTGGACCGTCGACTGGTCGAAGGGGCGGGAATACCGGCCGACCAACCTGACCATGGCGCCGATCCTCGAGGCCGGCCTCGCCGTGCGCACCATGCAGATGGATTATGACGACGAAGTCGAGCATTTCAGCGTCCAGGCGCTCTACGACCTGGCGCGCTACTGCGCCGACCGGCCCTTCATGCTGACGGTCTCGTTCACCAGTCCGCACCATCCCTATGTGATCGACGAAAAATACTGGGGCCTCTATGACCACGACGCGATCGAGGCGCCGGCGACCGCGCCGCTCGATCCCGACGAAATGGACCATCTCAGCCGCAACCTGCACTTTTGCCAGGCGCGGCATCTCTACGACCTGACCGTCGAGGACCGACGGACGGCGCGGCACGCCTACTACGGCATGATCTCTTACATCGACGAGAAGGTCGGCCGGATTGTCCGCACGCTCGAGGAGACCGGCCTAGCCGACGACACGGTCGTCATCTTCACCGCCGACCACGGCGACATGATGGGCGAGCGCGGCATGTGGTTCAAACAGCACTTCTTCGACTGGTCGGGCAAGGTGCCGTTCATCGTCCATGCCCCGAACCGCTGGAAGCCGGGCAGGGTGACGGAAGCGGTTTCCCTGGTCGATCTGCTGCCGACGCTCACCGACCTGGCGAGCGGCGGGAATTTCAACGGCTTCGTCAAGCCGTTGGACGGTGCCTCTCTGCTGTCCGCGCTGGAGGGCGAGAAAGGCGGCATGACCGATACGGTCGTCTCCGAATTCGCCGCCGACGGCTCGACCGGCGTCAGCCGGATGGTGCGTCAGGGGCCGTGGAAGCTGATGTGGCTCGAGGGCGTCGATACGCTGCTCTACAATCTCGACGACGACCCCGAAGAGGTGAACGACCTGTCCGCCGATCCGGCTCATGCCGGCCAGCGCGCGGAACTGGAGGCGATCCTGTTCGAGGACTGGGATCCGAAGGCCTATACCGACATCATCGCCGAAAACCAGCAGCAGCGCCTGTTCATCCATCGCACGACCGGTGGTGAGCCGGACTATGTCAATCTCGTGCGCGAGGGCGATGACGCCCGTTACGTCCGCAACGCCGGCGCCGCGGACACCAAGGCGAAGGCGCGCCTTCCCCGGGTCGAACCGGCACAGCCGAGCCGATAGGGTTCGCCGGGGCGGCGATGACGGAACCTGCGGGATCGGCGCGAGACCGGCGGCGCGGCCTCGGCGCGCGGCTGTTTACTTTCGCCGTTGTCACGGACACCCACCTCAACCAGGGCGAGGACGAGTGCAATTCGCCCTTCGCGGTGAATGCGCTGGCCAACCGGCGTTTGCGCCATGTCGTCAACGACCTGAACCGGCGCGACCTCGCCTTCGTCGTCAATGTCGGCGATCTGCTGCATCCCGTACCGGCCGTGCCGGCGTTGTACGACCGGGCCGCCGCCCGTTATCTGGAACAGTCGGCGGCGCTGCGGCACACGCAATACCTGACCCCCGGCAATCACGATGTCGGCGACAAGCCCAATGACTGGGCGCCGACCGCAACCGTCTGCGACGCCTATCTCGTCTGCTGGGAGGAGCATTTCGGGCCGCACTACCGGTCGTTCGACCATGGCGCGTGCCATTTCGTCATCGTCAACGCCCAGCTGCTGAACAGCGGCCTGAAAGCGGAGGCGGAACAGCGCGCCTGGCTGGAGGCCGATCTCGCGGCCAACGGGGGCAGGCGGATCTTCCTGTTCACCCATTATCCGCCCTTCGTCGCGGACGAGGACGAACCGGAGCACTACGACAATATCGGCGAGCCGGGGCGAAGCTGGCTGACCGGCCTGGTCCGCGAATACGGCGTCGAGGCGCTGTTCGCCGGCCATGTCCACAATTTCTGGTTCAACCGGATCGGCGCGACGGACTGCTATCTCCTGCCGTCGACCGCCTTCGTCCGGCAGGACTATGCCGAGATGTACCGCGCTCCGCCCGGGCCGGACGACGAATCCGGCCGCAACGACACGCCGAAGCTGGGCTACGTCGTTGTCCATATGCACGAATTCGGCCACGTCTGCGAACCGGTGCGCACCTGGGGCGAGACCGCCGACGCTCTCGTGCCTCCCGGCGAAATGCCCGCGCCGCCTTCGCCGCCGCACCCCAAACTGATCGACCGGAGCGCATTCGGTTTCGACATGCGGCAGGATTGGATGGAGACGGTCGAGGTGCCGCCCTCGGGCGGGCTCGACGAGTTCGACCGCAAGCGGGCGCGCAACGATTATCCCGTGCTCGGCCTTTGGGAAATGGGCATCCGCAACCTGCGTATCCCGTTGAGCGATCTCGCTACGGCCTCGCGCCGGGAGCGGCTGCGCGCGCTGGCTGAACACGGCTTCGCCTACACCCTGTTCACCTTCGGCCTGCCAGACACGCGGGCGCGCGGGCTGATCGTGGAGAATGCAGACCTGTTGAGCGCATGGGAGGCCGGATTCGACCCGGGGGCGGATAGCAGCGTACCGGAAATTGCAGCCGCCGCCGCGGTTGCCGGTATTCCGCTCTATCTTTCGCGGTTGCGTTCCCATGACGAACTGCGCGCCGAGGCCGGGCGTTATTTTCATGTCGTCAACCATGGCTTCGACATTGCCGACCGGGATTGGATCGAAGCGTTGCTGACGCAGCCGGATCTCGCCGGAACGCTTGCCGGCCTTGTATTCCGCCTGCCTGCCGACGCGCCGGTGTGCGAAACGCTGGTCGGGATCGACAAGCTGGCCGGCAGCTTCGGTCTTCGCGCCTCGATCCATTTGCGCACGGCGGGCTTCGATCCTTCGCAGGCGGAGCGCAACGATCTCAGGATCGCCTCCCGGATGGCCGAAGCCCTGTTCACTGCTAACACGCTCGGCCATGCCGGAGTCTTCGCCGATACGCTGGTCGATCACGACCGCGGCTATTTCGTACGCCACGGCGCCTATGACCGGCTGTGCAACCCCCGGCCCGCCGCACTGGTGGTCCGTCATCTCAACGCCGTGTTGGCGCAGTATCCGGATTGCTTCGGCGGGTGCGCTGCCGCGGAAGAGGGGGGGCATGGCGGCCGCCGCCTGGAATCCGAAGGGCTGCGCGGTTCAATCCGGATTTTCCTGCCTGCGGACGGCTCGGACTATTCGCTTCGGCGCGCCTTTCCGTCCGCCGCGAAATCGACTGGCGCGACCTTTATCGAACTCGCTTCGGGCCTCAAGCGGGAAAGCGCTGCCGCCGGACCGGTCGCGGCGGTGTCCGGGTAGCGGACCGGCTGGACGACCGGGCAGGGAAGCACCGTGAGCGCTGCCTGCGGCTTCAATATCCGGGCGGCGGCGTAAAGCGGTAATAGCCCTCCTCGATCAGCCCTGCCATGTGCAGGCAGGTCAGATCGTCGTAACGGGGCCCGACGATCTGGACGCCGACGGGCAGGCCGTTCACGAGGCCGATCGGCGCGACGGTCGAGGGCAGGTAGTAGCCGCAGGGATAGCCGGCCCAGAAGAGCTGGTCGACGACCGGCTGCACCCTGCCGTTGACGGTGATCGTCCGGTCGTGGCGCTCGCCCGCCTGATCGTGCGGGAAGGCCGGCGAGGATGCGGCCGGGCAGAGCAGCAGGTCCCAGGTCTCGAACCACGCTTCCCAGCCTTCCATGAGCTTGTAGCGCCGCTCGTTCCAGCGCAGCCAGTCCCGGTGCAGCATGGTCTGGGCTTCCAGCATCCGGCGGCGGTAGGGGATCGCGTCCGCCGGCAGGCGGCGCAGATCCTCGTGCGCCTGCGCCATCATCTCGTCGCTCAGGGGCTTGGACGTCTCGGCGCGCAGCAGCATCGTGTAGACCTCCATCGCCTCTTCGGTCGGGAAGTCCGGCTTCGCGCCGATCTCGACGGTCGCGCCTTCGCTTTCCAGCCAATGCGCGAGGGTGGCGATGGCGTCCTGGTAGGATTGCTCGACCTCGGCCTGCGGATCGCTCAGCAGGAGGCCGACGCGGTACTCCTTCAGGCTCCCCCGGCGCGGCGCGGGCAGTTCCAGGCGCCATCCCCGGGCGGCCGGGCCGTCGGCGCCGGCCAGAAGGCCGAAGGCGAGCTTCAGGTCCGCCGCCGACCGGGCAAGCGGGCCGACGACGGCGATGTCAGTCGGCGCCCGGTTGCCCGGCAGCGCCTGGCCGCGGTCCGGGACGATCTCCCAGGTCGGCTTGTGGCCGAAGACTCCGCAATAGTGGGCCGGGTTGCGGATCGAGGCGCCGATATCCGAGCCGGCGTCCAGCCCCGTCAGCCCCGCGGCGAGGGCCGCCGCCGACCCGCCGGAGGAACCGCCGGGCGAACGGGCCGGATCCCAAGGATTGTTGCAGGTGCCGTAGATTTCGTTGAAGCTCTGCCAGTCGCTCAGCATGAACGGAACATTCGTTTTGCCGAAGACCACGGCGCCGGCGCCGCGATACTTCTCGACCACGGCCGAATCCCTATCCGCGATGTTGTCCCTGTATTCCGGGACGCCCCAGGTCGTGGGCGAGCCCGCCAGGTCGTAGCTTTCCTTCACGGTCACCGGCAGGCCGTCCAGGGGACCGGTGTCCTCCCCTGCCGCGCGGCGCCGGTCCGAAGCATCGGCTTCCGCCCGCGCGCGCTCTGCGTCCCGCCAGACGATCGCGTTGATCGCCGGATTATGCCGGTCGACACGCTCGAGAAAATGATCGAGCAGTTCCCGCGCGCCGATCTCCCGCGCATCGAGCAACGCCATCAACTCGGTCGCCGATCGGTAGTGTATCCCGGACATCATACGCTCCAGTTTGAATGTTCGGCGCTACAGCCGTTCCGCCACAGCCCTGCCGAGATCGGCACAGCGCGCCGCGCCGCCCATGTCCGGAGTCAGCGTTGCGCCTTCCGCCAGAACGCCCTCGAAGGCCGCGACGACCGCCGCCGCTGCATCCGGCTCGCCGAGATGGTCGAGCATCATCGCGCCGGACCAGATCTGGCCGATCGGGTTGGCGATCCCCTGTCCGGCGATGTCCGGCGCCGAGCCATGGACCGGCTCGAACATCGACGGATGCTCCAGTTCCGGGTTTATGTTGCCGGAGGGTGCAACGGCGATGGTGCCGGTCGTGGCCGGGCCGAGGTCCGACAGAATGTCGCCGAACAGGTTGGAGCCGACGACAACGTCGAACCAATCCGGGTTGCGGACGAAATGGGCCGCCAGGATGTCGATATGGAACTGGTCGGTCGTGACTTCGGGATACTCCGCGGCGACGGCGGCAAAACGCTCGTCCCAATAGGGCATGGTGTGGATGATGCCGTTGGATTTGGTCGCCGAGGTCAGATGCCGGCGGCGGCGGCCGCGGGCCAGCTCGAAGGCGTAGCGCATGATCCGATCGGTGCCGCGGCGGGTGAACACCGTCTCCTGCATCGCCAGTTCGGCGTCGGTGCCCTGGTGGAGCCGGCCGCCGATCTCGGAATACTCGCCCTCGCAGTTCTCGCGCACGATCAGGTAGTCGATGTCGCCCGGCTCGCGTCCGGCGAGCGGGCAGGGCAGGCCTTCGAGCAGGCGCACGGGGCGCAGGTTGACATACTGCTCGAAGCGCCGGCGGATCGGGATCAGCAAACCCCAGAGCGAGACATGGTCGGGCACGCCGGGGAAGCCGACCGCGCCGAGGAAGATGGTATCGAAACCGGCCAGCCGGTCGAGACCGTCCTCCGGCATGAGCCCGCCGGTCTTTGCATAGCGTTCGCAGCCCCAGTCGAACTCGGTCCAATCCCACTCTATGCCGAAGCGGGCGCCGGCGGCCTCCAGCACCCGGATGCCTTCGGGCACGACCTCCCGGCCGATGCCGTCGCCGGGAATGACAGCGATACGGTAGCGATTCATCGGATAGCTTTCGGTGCCGGGAACCGGCCTTCGCCGATGCGCGGCGTCAGATCTCGCGCGTACCGGCTTCGATCAACTCAACCTTGTACCCGTCCGGATCCTCGACGAAAGCAATGACCGTGGATCCGCCTTTGACCGGTCCCGGCTCGCGGGTGATATTGCCGCCCGCGGCGCGGATCCGCTCGCAGGTTTCTGCAACGCTGTCCACGCCCAGCGCGATGTGTCCGTACGCGGTACCGAGATCATACTCCGACGTTCCGTGGTTGTAGGTCAGTTCGATTTCGGCCTCGCCGTTCCTGTTGCCGCCCTGAAAAGCGACGAAGGCGAGGGTATACCCCTGGTCAGGACGCTCGGTGGTGCGCAGCAGGTCCATGCCGATGACCTTGGTATAGAAATCGATGGAGCGCTGCAGTTCGCCCACCCGGAGCATCGTGTGTAGAAATTGCATGGTCGTTTTCCTCGGGCGGCGGCGCGCCGGGACCGGTCTGCGCCAGGGCCGTCAAACTATCGCGTTTGTCTCGCGCGCCCAATAGCGCCGAAGCGGGACGGTTTCGTGTCGAGCGGAGGGCGGTAGCCCGGGCCGGGTGCGGCGACGCCGGCTCCATATCGACGCCGCCTTCATTTCAGGCGGTCCACCACGAGTTCCTGGAAGCTGCGTACGGCGTCTTCCCACACCGGAGAAAGCACCCCGCCAGCCGCCGGATCGGAGGCACGTCCTTGCTGGAGCCGCTCGCAGATCGCCACGTCTTCGAGATGCACCTCGCGCCAGAGCGCCGCGAGCTGCTCCTTCCGTTCGGCGAGGACCGAATCGGCCCCGATGCTGTAGATCGCGCGGCGATGAAGGGTGCGGTCCGGCGCCAGGGGCACGTTAAGGTGCACGCCGACCTGATCCGGGATGTAGAGACCGAACACGAAATTCGGAAACAATGTGAGATAGCGGGCGTCGGCCGAAAGCGTATCCGTCCGCCTCGCCGCGCCCGAAACATCGACCGCGCACCCCAGGCAGCCGGGATCGTCGATCGTATAGTGGTCGGTGAGCGGCTGCTCCGTGGTCGTCGCGTGGACGAACTGGACGTGGTAGGGCTCGATGAAGTTTTCCATCAGGAGCTTCCAGTTCGCGGCCGCTTCGCCCAGGTCGATGGTAACCACATGGCGAAGCTCGGCGAGGTCAAGTCCGCCGAGCCGTTTCTGCAACGGAGCCACGAAGTCCTCGATCGGCGGCGCATCGCCGCTCAGGTTGACGAAGATCCAGTCGTGCCACACCGCCGATCTCACCGGGACCAGGCCGTGCTCATCCCGGTCGAAGCCGTCGGGCACCGCGCGCGGGTCCTGCCCGCCGAAATGCGGAGCGACCTGCAGCGACCCATCGAGACCGTAAGTCCAGAAATGATACGGACAGCGGATCCGCGATCCGAGGTTGCCGGGCTTGTCGACCAGCCTGAGGCAGCGATGCCGGCATACATTGTGAAACGCGCGAAGCGTATTTTCGCGGTCGCGCACCAGAATCAGCGGCCGGCCGGCGACGGTAACGGGCGCCACGTCGCCGGAACTGGCGAGTTCGTGCGCGAAACCTGCGAAGACCCACGTGTCCGGAATGAGCCGCTCGTTCTCGAGCGCGAAGAACGCGTCGCTCGTGTAGGCTGCGGCCGGCAATCCGCTTGCTACCGGTCCCGGCGTTTCGAATGCGGCCAACGCTTCTGCCCCCAGGATTGACTGCAGTGAAGAGCTCATGCCGGTTTCCTGAGAGCGCGGGGCGGGCTAGGGCAGGTGGCCCTTGAGCAGGAACTGGTTCTTGAACATGCCGATGCGGGTCATGACCTCGACATGCGCAACATCGGGATGTCCGTGTATGTGCTCATTGAGGAAGTTCGCAAACTCGGCGTCCTCGTCGCACACGACCTCGACCAGCAGGTCGAACCGGCCGCTGACCCACATGACGTAGACGACGGCCGCAAGCGGATCGAGCCGCCGCGCGACGGTAGCCGGAGCGACTCCCGGCGCGGTCTTGATGCCGAGCATCGCATCCGTCTCGTAGTCGACGGCCACCGGATCGACCACGGCCACGATTCGCAGCATGCCTGCCTCGCGCATCCGGGCGACCCGGTTGCGGATCGTCCCGCCCGAGACGCCGAGCTTCTGCCCGACGACGTCGTAGGCCGCGCGCCCGTCGTCCTGGAGCAGCCGGATGATTTTCTGGTTGAGGTCGTCGAAAGGCGAGGAGAGCGGCGAGACCCTTCCGTCAGGGTCCTCGCCGCTCTGAGCGGTCACTGCCTGCGATGAGTGAGCATTGGTTCGGGAGGCAATCTCGGTCCGCAGCTCTGCTGGCGATGACACACCGTCCTTGTTTTCAATTTCGGAATTCATGATGTGAATTTTACAATATTTGTCAAAAAACTTCAATAAATTTTATTATTTTGCTAATTTGATGATATAATTTCGGCCTTTTCATCAATTTCAGATGGGGATGGAACGAGAGGAACCGCCCGATGAACCGAACATTGCAGACCATGGCCGGGGCGCTTCCCGACATCGCGCGCGTCCGCGAAGAGCATGCGAAGCTCGCCGAGGCAGGCGTCCGCTACGTCTTTTCCTGCTGGATCGACATGCACGGGCTGCCGAAGACCAAGCCCGTGCCGCTCAGCGACTTCGAGAACCTGTGCATGGGCAAGGGCCCGCAATTCGCCGTACATTCGATCTCGTTCGTGCCGGAACTCGGCGCCTCCGACCCCGACCAGATCCCGATTCCCGATCTCGACACCCTGGTGATCTGTCCGTGGGACAGCACCTGCGCGTGGATGTTTGCGGACCTGTGGTGGGAGGACGCGCCCTACAACCTGTGCCCCCGACAGGCGCTCAAGCGCGTGGTGCGCGATACTGCAGCGAAGGGCTTCGCGGGCGTCGCCGGCATCGAGCCGGAGTTCATCGTCATGCGCTGGCGCGACGGCGAGCCGGTCAAGGCGTTCGACGACGATCCGATGCCCGGCGAGGGCGTCCGGCCGCGGCGCCAGGCGTTCGGCTACGACATCGAATATTCCATCGATTCGATGGGGTTTCTCGGCGCGGTCATCGACATACTCGAGGATCTGGGCTGGGGACTGAAGGATGTTGTCTGCGAAGGCAGCTACTCGCAGTTCGAGCTCGATTTCGGTTACACGGACCTGGTCGGAATGGCCGACCGCCTGGTGTTTCTGCGGGTGCTGCTGAAAGAAGTCGCCAAGCAACACGGATTGTTCGTCACCTACATGCCCAAGCCGGCGACAGGCGACTGGCGGTCGGGCGCACATATCAACTACTCGATGCAGAAGGTGGACGCCCCGGGCGTTAATCTCTTCGAGGATTCCGACAGCGGATGGGCGGAAGCCGCCTACCACGCGGTCGGCGGGCTGCTACGGCACGGCGCGGCGCTGACTGCGATCACCGCCTGTACGATCAACTCCTATAACGGCCTGGTCGCCCAGGTCGCCGGGTTCGAAGGGGGGACATTTACCTGGGCGCCAACGCACATGACCTATGGCAACAACAACCGTTCGGCGATGCTGCGCCTGCCGCAGAACCGGTTCTGCATCGAGAACCGGGCATCGGACCTGTGCATGAACCCGTATCTGGCGCTCGCAATGACGACCGCGGCAGCGGTCGCCGGTGTGGTCGAAGGCGTCGATCCCGGTCCGCCGATCAACAAGGACTTGTATGTTACGCCGGAAGAAGAAATTCTCGCGGCCGGCGGGCGCCGCCTGCCCCGGAACCTCCTCGAAGCAACCGAGGGCCTGAACGCCGATCCGCTCGCCGCCGAAGTGCTTGGCGCCGCCATGCTGAAATCCTGGTCCGCCTACAAGTTCGACGAGTGGGAGCGTTACCACCAGGCGGTGACCGATTGGGAGGTGCAGGAGTATCTGCGGCTCTATTGAGGACTTCGGTTCGCGGAGGCTTTGAGGCTTCGGCAGGGCTGCAGATCCGTCGATATTGCAGGCGTGCCGGTGCGCGGGTCGCGGATTGCGGCGGAGGATGTCCGAATTGGCGCAGGGCCACGAAATTTTCGAACTCGGCGCAGTGCCGCTCCAGTCCGGCACGACGCTGCCGGATGCGAAGCTCGCCTTCAAAACCTATGGCTCGCTCAATGCGCGCGGCGACAACACGATCGTCCTGCCGACTTTCTATACGGGCACGCATGTCCGCAATGAGGGCTACCTGCGGTCGGTGCCGGCGCTCGATCCATCGCGCTATTTCATCGTCTCGATCAATATGTTCGGCAATGGCCTGTCGTCGTCGCCAAGCAACACCGCGCCGCCGTTCGACGGTCCACGCTTCCCCGCCGTCACGCTTTACGACAACATTGGCTGCCAGCACCGGTTGCTCACCGCGCTTGGCGTGAAGCGCATTGCCCTCGTGCTCGGATGGTCCATGGCCGGGTGCCAGTCGTATCAGTGGGCGGCGCAGTTTCCGGACATGGTCGGCGCCATCCTGCCGTTCTGCGCCTCGGCGCGCACCTCGCCACACAACAAGGTGTTTCTAGAGGGGGTAAAGGCGGCGCTGCTGGCCGACGGCGCCTTTGCAGGCGGTGACTACACCGCGCCGCCCGAGGCGGGCCTCCGGGCCTTCGGCCGGGTCTACGCGGGCTGGGCGTATTCGCAGACCTTCTATCGCGAGCGACTCCACTGCGATCTCGGTTTCGAGACCTGGGAGGAATTGCTGCTCGCCTGGGAACGCGATCATCTCGACTGGGACGCCAACGACCTGCTGGCCAAGCTTCGGACCTGGCAGCTCGGCGACATCAGCGCCAACGAACGCTACCGGGGGGATTTCGAAAGCGCGCTACGCGCCATCCGCGCCCGGGCGATCCTCATCCCCTGCACGACCGACCTCTACTTCCCGCCCGAGGATAACGCTATCGAGGCCCGGCACATGCCGAATGCCGAATTCCGGCCCTTCGACTCGCCCTGGGGCCACTGCGTGGCGTCGCCGAGCCGCGCCGGCAGCGAATTCCTGCGCTTCCTCAATTCTTGCGTATCGGACCTGCTGGCCGGTTGAGACCGGCGATCTGCGTGGCGACTACGCTTTCTCAGGAAAGGCGTATGGTCCAGAGCAGGGCGTCCCCGTCGGCCTCGGCGTCAACCGTCATGAATTGGCGGTGTGACGCGACGGCGCCGCGCCACAGCTCGATCCAGCAGGCAAGCAGGTTTCCGCGTTCGGCGCCGGTGAGACCGCGCACGATCCGCAGGCCGGTCTGGCGCAGTCTGACGGCGGGTTCGCCGGCGTGTTTCGCGAAATTTTCCATGTCGATCCGGTCGCCCATGCCGCTGAACATGGCGCGCAGGAATGCGGCTGCATCCGCCGGTCCGCCGTCCACGGCGCCCACGGCGTCGGCCATCCGGCGGTAGTCCTGCAAACCGGTCAGCCGCGCCGCCAGCTTGCCATGCTGCAGCGCTTTCGCCTCGCCGATCACGTGAACCAGCTCGCCGACACCGTTCCGGACATACTCGACGGCATAGTTCCGCCTGGCCTTCGCGCGTCGTTCATCGCCCCACTCGGCTGCAGGCAGGGCGGGTTGCCGGTCCGGATCCGCCGCCGGCGGGCGTTCGGCGGGCGCAAAGACCAGGCGTTCATCTTCGCCGATGTCGCGGTCGTATTCCCTGAAGTATCCGCACAATCCGAACTGGCCGCTCATATCCTCCGAGACGCAGACGAAGCCGAGCCGCGGATTGTTCAGCGACACGCCGTTCTGCGCATACCAGCCGCGCAGGAAGCCTCGGCTCGCTTCGATCGGGACGCCGCAGATCGCCGGTCCGTCATACATCCATCGCGGATAGCGGAAGCGCACCCAGGCTTTGGTCGCGGATTCCTCGATATAGTCGACCGCGACGCCGCCGATGCCGTTCGAGAGGACGTGATATTTTGCGCAAGCCACGGCGTCCGGCTGGCCTTCGAGGCCCAGCGTCCGCAAACCCGCAAGGAACTTTTCTTCATGCTGGCGGCGGAACAGCCGGAACATCCAGTCGCCGACCGCCTCCGGACCTTCGCGGGTGGCGACCATGAGCTGGAGGCCGAGCAGGTACTGGTGATGCAGCCCGGCCTGGGCGGATACCGCTGGGAGAACGGACGCCTGTGCGCCGGGACTGGCCATTGCCTGCCTTCTCTCCATTACCGCGCGGATACTCTGCCGGTCCCCGGAAGCTATCGCACGAAGGCCCGTTCCGCCGCCATGTTCCACCGGGTCCGGCGCGTCCCGAAGATACGCGGTTGCGGGTTTCGGCGGGTTGGGACAGACTGTCCGGCAGGATCGAACGCAATGCCGGCCGCGAAACCGGGTCTCAACCGGTCAGCCGGTCGTTTGGCGCATCCGGGTCGGCCCGGACGCTTCGGGGAGAGTCGGAATATGGCCGTTTCGTGGGCCGCCCGGGCCGCGAATTTTGCACGCATCGCGACGACGTTTCCGTTCGATATCCGCATCGGGGCCTGATCTGCCGTGCGGAAACCGATGCAGCGCCGCACTGTACTGATTCTCGGAATCGTTCTGCTGGCTGCTGCGCTGCTGTGGATGATCTTCGCGGTCTGGCCGGACTGGCTGATCGGCGCCATCGGCCGCAAGAAGACATTCGTCAACACCCTGCTTAACGGCATTACCCTCGGCGGCCTGTATTTCCTGGTGGCGAGCGGCTTCACGCTGGTCTTCGGCCTGATGCGCAACGTCAATCTCGCGCACGGCTCGATGTATCTGCTCGGCGGCTACATCGGCTACGAGGTGGCCGAAGCGACCGGCAGCTGGTTCTTCGGGCTTGCCGTCGCATTCCTCGCGATAGCGATCAGCGGAATCGCGCTGCAGGTGGCGGTTTTCCGGCGGATGCAGGGAGACGAACTGCGCCAGACCCTGGTGACCATCGGCATTTCGATCATCGCCGCCGATCTGATGCTGGCCGTCTGGACGGGCACGACCTACCAGTTCGATACCCCCGAGGGACTCTACGGCGCCGTCGTCCTGCCGGTGATCTCGGTCATCAAGTCGTCGGGCGCGCCGGTGTTCATCAAGTATCCGATGTACCGGCTTACCGTGCTCGGCGTTGCCGTGGTCGTCGGTATCGGCCTCTGGTTGTTCCTGAACCGCACCCGCATCGGCATGATGATCAGGGCCGGCGTCAACGACCGGGAAATGCTCGCAGCCTCCGGCGTGAACGTGCATTTCGTCTTCGCCCTGGTCTTCGCCATCGGCGCGGGTCTGGCCGGTTTCGCCGGTGTGGTCGGCGGCACGGCGCTGTCGATCGCCCCGGGGGAGGATATCCGCTACCTGCTGGCCTCGCTCGTCGTCGTGATCGTCGGCGGCCTCGGCTCTGTGACCGGGGCCGCGATAGGCGCCCTGCTCATCGGCCTCGCGGAGCAGTTCGGCCTGGCTTATTTTCCGACCTACGGCGTGGTGCTGACCTTCCTGATCATGGTCGGCGTGCTCGCCGTCCGGCCCCAGGGCATCATGGGGACGCGCTGAGATGTTCGGCATCGAGCGGAATTCCGGCCGTTACCCGCTGGGCATCAACCCGGCGGTGCTGCTCGCTGCGGTCTTCCTGATCGCCTATCCGCTCTTTACGTCGGATTTCTTCACCTTCCAGATCGGCGCCTATTCGCTGATCCTGGGGACCATCGCGCTGTCGCTGACGATGCTTGCCGGGTATGGCGGCATGGTCAGCATCGCGCAGATGACGGTTGCCGGATTTGCCGCCTACCTCATGGCAATCCTGGGCACCAACAGCGTCGGTGTGATGGGGCTGGGATGGCCGTGGTGGCTGACGGTCGTCATCGCGATCCTGGGCGCGGCGCTGCTCAGCACCTTCATCGGCGCCATCGCTGCGCGCACCGAAGGCATCTACACCATCATGATCACGCTGGCGATCGCCGTCGCCTTCTTCTATTTCGTGCGCCAGAACTATGTGATCTTCAACGGGTTCACCGGCTTCGCGGGCATCAAGCCGCCGACCCTGTTCGGCGTGTACTGGCGCGATCCGACGCCGTTCTACTATCTCACCCTGGCGATCGCGGCTTTCTTCTATTTCGCCGTGCTTTACGGCGCCCGCTCGACCTTCGGCCTGGGGCTGCAAGCGGTCCGGGACAATCCGCGGCGCGTGCGGGCGCTCGGCATCAATGTCTTCCTGCATCGCATCGCCGCCTATTTCTACGCCGGACTGATCGCGGGAACCGCCGGCGTTCTGCTGGTCTGGTTCAATGGCCGCGTTTCGCCGGGCATCGTCGGCGTCGACATGGCGATCGACATTCTGGTGATCGCCGTTGTCGGCGGCATGCGGGCGCCCATCGGACCCTTCCTGGGCGCCATCGCCTTCGTATTACTCGAGAATTTCGCAATCGACCTGATCGACCGCGAGCGTTTCAACACCGTGATCGGCCTCGCCTTTCTGCTCGTGGTGTTGTTTTCGCCGGACGGCCTGCTCGGGCTTTGGCGCCGGATGGAATCGAGAATCCGGCTGCCGCGCGCGACCGCCCGCTGGGGCGTACGCGCCAACCGGGACGACTGGCATCCCGCCGGTTCGCCCGAACGCACGTAAAGAGGGAGAAACTACCATGCTGAAAGTTGCAGGAAAAACCCTGCTGGCGGCGGCGGTCTTTGCCGTGGCAAGCCCCGCCGTGGCGCAGGACACCATCAAGATGG
This sequence comes from Rhodospirillaceae bacterium, assembly GCA_028819475.1. Taxonomy (NCBI): domain Bacteria; kingdom Pseudomonadati; phylum Pseudomonadota; class Alphaproteobacteria; order Rhodospirillales; family Rhodospirillaceae; species Rhodospirillaceae bacterium. Next base: position 71,223 of record JAPPLJ010000039.1, on the reverse strand, counting down.
GCGGGCTTGCGACCCTGGAAGGCGCCTTTGCTGCGCCGGGCCAGGACAGCATCCGCGGCATCAGGATGGCGCTGGAGGAGCACAAATACACCGCCGGTGGCAAGAAGATCGAACTGATCACCGGTTCGTCGGATGCCTCGCCGGCGAGCGCTATCCGCGCCACCCGTAAGCTGGTCGAGCAGGACGGTGTCCAGGTCATGATCGGGCCGCTGTCCGGCTCTGAGGGCCTCGCGGTCAAGGACTATGCCAAGACCAAGCCCAACGTGACGTTCATCAACGGGACGTCGGCGGCGCAGGATACGACTCTGCGCAATCCGGCGCCGAACTTCTTCCGCTTCTCGACGGAAGGCGCCCAGTGGATGGCCGGCCTCGGCGAGTATGCCTACAAGGTCAAGAAATACCGCAAGGTCGCCGTTCTGGCGGAAGACTATTCCTTCCCCTACACCCAGGTGTTCGGGTTCCTGGAGCCGTTCTGCCGCCTCGGCGGCAAGGCGCCGATCGATGCGCGTTTCTGGGTGCCGATCGGCAACAAGGACTATTCGTCCGTCATCGCCGCGCTGCCTGACGATGTCGACGCGATCTACGTCGCCCTCGGCGGCGCCGACGCGATCAACTTCCTGAGCCAGTATCAGCAGGCGGGCGGCGGGCTGCCTCTGATCGCCGGGTCGATCACCGTCGACCAGACCGTGCTGGGCTCGAAGGGTAAGATCCGCGAGACCGTGATCGGCACGCCGTCGGCCGGGCCGATTTCCGATACCTGGGACGACCCGCGCTGGAAAGCCTTCGTTGCGCAATACAAGAAAATGTTCGCAGGGAAGGGCGGATTCCCGTCGCCGTCGTTGTTCGCCCACGGCTATTACATCAACACCAAGGCCGCGCTGCTGGCCCTGGACCAGGTGAAGGGCGATCTGTCCGACGGCGGCAAGAAGTTCCGCGCGGCTCTTTCGTCGCTCAAGTTTGAGACGCCGACCGGCATGGTTTCGCTCGACCCGCGTCGCAATGCCATCGCCGACATGTTCCTGACGGAAGTCGTCGTGGGCCCGGACGGCAACCTGGTCAACAAGACGATCGGGGTTACCAAGCAGGTCTCCCAGACCTTCGGGGTCAAATATGAGGAGTTCCTGAAATACGGCCCGGTCAGCCGCACCAACCCGCCCTGCAAATAGAACGGGGCGGACAGCGCAGCCGAGGTCCCCGTTGGACGAACCCGGCACCGCCCTCCCGCGTTCCGCCCTGCCGCAGGCCGGGCAGTTCGCGCTGGAGCTGACCGGCGTCGGCCGCCTTTTCGGCGCGCTGGTGGCGATGGCGGACATCGACATGACCGTTCGCGCCGGCGAGCGGCGGGCGGTGCTGGGTTCCAACGGAGCCGGAAAGACCACCCTGTTCAATGCGATCACGGGTGACTTTCCGCCGACCTCGGGGCGCGTCAGACTGTTCGGTGAGGACGTGACGTATCTGCCGGTTCACGAGCGGATCCGTCGCGGCCTCCGCCGGACCTATCAGATTTCGCTGCTCTTCAGCGGCCTCACGGTTATCGAGAACATCTTTCTCGCCTGTCGGGGCGTCGGGCGCGGGCGGCACTCGCTGCTGCGGCCGCGCCGCGACGACGGCGCCATGGAGATGGCGGAGACGCTGCTCCAAGCCGTCCATCTCGACGACCGGCGCGATACGCCGGTGGCCGAACTCAGCCACGGGCAGCAGCGGCAGCTCGAGGTGGCGCTCGCCCTGTCGGGCGCGCCGCGGCTGATCCTGTTCGACGAACCCGCGGCAGGACTGTCGCCGAGCGAACGCGCCGATCTGGTCGAGATTCTGCAGTCCCTGCCGGCGCATATCGGCTTCATCATCATCGAACACGACATGGATGTCGCGCTGCGCGTCGCGGAGCGGGTCACCATGATGCACAACGGGCGAATCTTCAAACAGGGGAAGCCCGAAGAGATCGAGAACGATCCCGAGGTCCAGGAACTGTATCTCGGGCACGGCGGCAACGGGGCCGGGCATGCGTAGCCGCGCCCGCAGACTGGAGCCGGACCCCCATGCGCTCAGCATCCGGGATCTGCACATCTACTACGGCTCTTCCCACGCGCTCCAGGGCGTCGATCTGGAGTTGATGTCCGGCGTTCACGCGGTGGTCGGCCGCAACGGCATGGGCAAGACGACGCTGTGCAACGCCATCATGGGCCTGCTGCCGGTGCAGCGCGGATCGATCCGCATGGCCGGTGAGGAACTGGTCGGGCTGCCGTCGTACCGAATCGCCAATCTCGGCGTCGGCTATACGCCCCAGGGCCGCCGGCTCTGGCCGTCGCTCACCGTCCACGAGCATCTGCGGCTGGCCTGGAAGGGTGGCGGCGCCTGGAACGTCGACCGGGTTTACGACGCCTTCCCCCGATTGGCGGAGCGCCGCAACAACGGCGGCGGCCAGCTTTCGGGCGGCGAACAGCAGATGCTCGCGATCGCCCGGTCGCTTCTGCAGGACCCCGAACTCCTGATCCTCGACGAACCGACCGAAGGCCTCGCGCCGCTGATCGTCGACCAGGTCGAGAAACTGCTGGCCGCGCTGGCCGGGGAAAACCGCGTCGCCGTCCTGCTCATCGAACAGAATATTTCGGTCGCGACCGCGATTTCCGAACGGATCTCGATCATGGTCAACGGCCGCATCCGGCGCACCATGCCATCCGCCGAGCTGGCCGCCGACCGGCTGCTCCAGGAACGGCTGCTCGGCGTCGGGCGCCATTCCCACGACGATCTGGATCTGGAAGATGACGGTCCGGCCGAAGCCGCCGCCGTCGAAGAACCTGCCCCGCTCGAAGAAGCGGTGCCTGCAGACGAGACGGCGACAGCCAGGGACGATGCGGCCGCCCCGGCGGGCAGGCCCGAAACCGGCGATCTGATCTATGTGCCGCCGACCCGCTGGTCGGGCGCGACCTGGCAGCAGACCCGCGCTGCGGAGGCGGAAGGCGGCGGGCGGCCCTTCGATGCCAGGCCGGAGCCGCTGTTTCAGGAACCCGCAGCGCATCGCGGCGCGTTGGCGGAAGGCAGCGTCTATCTGGCCGGCACGTTCGACACCAAGGGCGCGGAGCTCGGATTCATCCGCGACCGGCTGGTCGCCCTTGGCATCGCCGTGAAGACCGTCGACCTGTCGACCTCCGGCAATACGTCCTCTGCCGATGTGCCGCCCCATATCGTCGCCGCCTCCCATCCGCGCGGCGCCTCCGGCGTGTTCACCGGAGACCGCGGCGAAGCGGTGGGCGCCATGGCCGAGGCGTTCGAGGCCTGGCTGGTCCGTCAGCCCGACGTTGCCGGCATCATCGCCGCCGGCGGCTCGGGCGGGACGTCGCTCGCGACGCCGGCCATGCAGGCCCTGGCCGTCGGCATACCCAAGGTGATGATTTCCACTGTCGCCTCTGGCGAAGTCGGCCGGTATGTCGGGGCGGCCGACATCATGATGATGTATTCGGTCACCGATGTGCAGGGCCTGAACCGGATCAGCCGCACGGTCCTGGCCAACGGCGCCAACGCCATGGCCGGCATGCTCGCCGAGCGCCGCAAGGCCGAGCCGCAGCACGACGACAAGCCCTGCTTGGGGCTCACCATGTTCGGAGTCACCACGACCGCGGTGCAGCAGATTACCGGCCTGCTCGAGGACCGTTATGACTGCCTGGTCTTCCACGCCACCGGTACCGGCGGCCGCTCGATGGAAAAACTGGCGGACAGCGGCATGCTGGCAGCCGCCGTAGATCTCACCACGACGGAAGTCTGCGACCTGATGATGGGCGGCGTGTTCCCGGCGACGGAAGACCGCTTCGGCGCCTTCATCCGCTCGCGCCTGCCCTATATCGGCTCCGTCGGCGCCCTCGACATGGTGAATTTCGGCCCGCGCAATACGGTGCCGGACCGGTACAGGGACCGCACATTCGTCGAGCACAATCCGCAGGTGACGCTGATGCGCACGACGCCGGAGGAAAATGCCCGCATGGGCGCGTGGATCGCCGAGCGGCTGAACGGGATGGCCGGCCCGGTCCGCTTCCTGATCCCGGAAGGCGGCGTCTCGGCGCTGGATGCGCCGGGCCAGCCCTTCCACGCGCCGGATGCCGACGCCGCCCTGTTCGGCGCCATCGCCGGCACGCTGCAGGAAACGCCGACCAGGCGCCTGGTCCGCCTGCCGCACCATATCAACGACCCGGCCTTCGCCCGCGCGATTGCCGATGCCCTCGACGAGATCAGCCCCCCGGCCAGGACAGCCCGCCATGCCACGGTTTGACCGCAAGTCCCTTGTCGAGAAGTTCCGGGCCATGAAGGCCGACCGCGTGCCGATCATCGGGGGCGGCGCGGGCACCGGCCTGTCGGCGAAATGCGAGGAAGCCGGCGGCATCGACCTGATCGTCATCTACAATTCCGGCCGCTACCGCATGGCGGGCCGGGGGTCGATGTCCGGCCTGCTGGCCTACGGCAACGCCAATGACGTGGTGCTGGAAATGGCGCACGAGGTGCTGCCCGTCGTGCGCAACACGCCCGTCCTCGCCGGCGTCAACGGCACGGACCCGTTCTGCATCTTCGACGCGTATCTGGACCGGCTTTCGGAACTGGGGTTTTCCGGCGTGCAGAATTTCCCCACGGTCGGGCTGATGGACGGCGTGTTCCGCGCCAACCTCGAAGAAACCGGCATGTCCTACGGCCTCGAGGTCGATATGATCCGCATGGCCCATGAGAAAGACATGCTGACCACGCCCTATGTTTTCCGCGAGGAGGAGGCCGAGGCCATGGCCCGGGCCGGGGCCGACATCGTCGTCTGCCATCTCGGCCTGACCACCGGCGGCTCGATCGGTGCGGAAACCGCCCTGAAGCTGGAGGATTGCCCGGCGCTGGTCGACGCCTGGGCCGCCGCCGCGATGCGCGTCGACCCGGAGATTATCGTGCTGGTGCACGGCGGGCCGGTCTCCATGCCGGAAGATGCGCGGTATATTCTGAACGAAACCGGGAACTGTCACGGATTTTACGGCGCTTCATCCATGGAGCGCCTGCCGACGGAAACAGCCCTGACCGAACAGACGAAGGCCTTCAAGGCGGTCAGGATCGAAGGATAGGGAGGGCCGGACCATGACGGGAAGCCTGATCGGGAGCATCATCCTGTGGCTCATCGTGGCGATCATCGCCATCGTGGTGATCGTCTATCTGCTCAACTGGCTGTATCACCGCTCGACCAAGGAAGTCGCCTTCGTGCGTACCGGTTTCGGCGGCGAGAAGGTGGTGATCAACGGCGGGGCGCTGGTCCTGCCGATCGTCCACGAGGTGACGCCGGTCAATCTCAATGTGGTGCGCATACCCATCGCCCGCACCCGGGAAGAGGCGGTCATCACCGGCGACCGGGTGCGCGTCGATATCGAGGCCGAGTTCTTCGTCCGCGTTCTGCAGAAGAAGGAGGCGGTCGCCGCTGCGGCGTCGACCCTCGGCCGGCGCACTCTTGAGGATGAAAGGCTGGCGGAGCTGCTGACCGGCAAGTTCGTCGGCGCGCTGCGTTCGGTTGCCGCCGAGCGCACCGTCGACGAGATGCACGAGCGGCGCGGGGATTTCGTTGCCGACGTCGCGGAGCGTGCGGCAGTCGCCCTGGCCCAGAACGGCCTCGAGCTCGAATCCGTCGCGATCACGGATCTGGACCAGACCAATCTCGAATTCTTCAACCCGTCGAACCGGTTCGACGCCGAAGGCCTGACCCAGCTGATCGAGACCATCGAGGCGCGCCGCAAGCTGCGCAACGATATCGAGCAGTCGTCCATGGTCGCCATCCGCAGCCAGAATCTCGAAGCGGAAAAGCAGACCCTCATGCTGGAACAGGAGAGCGAAGACGCACGCCTGAACCAGCAGCGCGCCCTGGAAACCCTGCGTGCCGACCAGCGCGCCGAGGTCGCCAGGATCCAGGCGGCCCGGGAGAGCGAGGCCGAGCAGGCCAGAATCGGCAGCCAACAGGAGACCCGCGGTTTCGAGATCGACCGCCGGCGCACGCTGGAAGAGGCGGAAATCCGGGCGCAGGAGGAGGTCGAGCGGGCGCGCATCGCCCAGGAGCAGGCGCTGGAAACCGCGCGCATCGAGCGCGAACGGCTGGTTCGGCAGGAGCAGATTCGCCAGCGCCACGATCTGGAAAATGCCGAGATCGCCGCCAATGAGGACCTGGAGCGGGCGCGCATCGCCTCCCAGCGCCAGCTGCGCGAGGCGCAGATTTTGGCCGAAGCCGAGACCGAAGCCCGCGATATCGCGCGCAACCAGCAGACCGAGACCGCGCGCATCGAGGCCCAGAAGGAGGTGGAAACCGCGCGGATCGATCAGGACCGGACCCTGGACAAGGCACGCATCGAGCGGGACCGGCAGCTCCAGGCACACCAGATCGACCAGCGCCGGGCGGTGGAGGAGGCCGAGATCGCGGCCCGCGAAGAAGTCGAACGGTCGCGCATCCTGTCCGACCGCGGCGTCGAGGAGGCCCGCATCGTTCAGCAGCGCGAACTCAGGCGGCTCGAGGTCGACCGGGAAATGGCGGTCGAACTGGCCGAAATCGAACGGCAGATCGAAGTGCTGAAAAAGACCTCGGAGGAGGCCGAAGCCCGGATCGAGACGGAATCGGTGCGCGCCAGCGCCGTGGAGGCCGAAGAGAAGGTTGCGACGGTCCGCGAAACCGAGGTTGCAGAGCGGATTGCCGCCATAGACCGGATCGTTGCGGGCAAGGACGCCGATACCGCGAAGATCGCCGCCGAGGCCGACCGGGTGACGGCCGCAGTCGCGGCAGAGGCCGAACGCCTGCGCAACGAGGCGGAGAACCTGTTGACCGAGGACGCCCGCGCCGGGCGGCTCCGGGTCCGGCTGCTCGACCGGCTGGAAGGCATCATCCGCGAAAGCGTCAGGCCGATGGAGAATATCGACGGAATCAAGATCCTCCATGTCGACGGCCTTGCCGGGGGTGGGGCCGGCGGCGGCGGAAGCGGACGCAGCCCGACCGACGAGGTTATCGAGAGCGTTTTGCGCTACCGGGTGCAAAGCCCGCTGATCGACGAGATGATGAAAGAGGTCGGCATCGAGAATGCCAACGTCGCGCGGCTCGGCGACGTCTTCCGCTCGGCCCGGGACGCCGCCAGCCTGGCGAAGGACGCCGAGACCAAGAAGGACGGAGACGGCTAGATCATGGCCCGGGTCTACATCTCCTCGGTGATCGGTGCGCCGGCCGACCGGATCTGGCAGACCGTCCGCGATTTCAACGCCCTGCCGGACTGGGTGCCGGCGGTGCGCGAAAGCCGGATCGAGGGCGGCCAGCCCTCCGACCAGGTCGGTTGCGTCCGGGCATTCCGGCTGGAAGACGGCGGCTTCCTGCGCGAGCGGCTGCTGGCGCTGTCGGATTACGACTACAGCGTCACCTATTCGATTCTCGAAAGCCCGATGGGGGTCGAAAACTATATCGCGACGCTGAAGTTCGTGCCGGTCACCGACGGAAGCCGGACCTTCGCCGAATGGACGGCCGAATTCGACTGCGATCCGGCGGCGGAGGCCGAACTCGTCGCCAACATCGGCAACACCGTCTTCCAGGCTGCTTTCGACGCACTCAAGGTCCGATTCGGAGCCTGACGCCATGGTCCGGCCATGATTCGGGTGGTCCGCAGCACGGTGATCGATGCGCCCGTCGCGGCGGTGTGGGAAATCCTGCGCGATTTCAACGGCCACGACCGCTGGCACCCGATCGTCCGGCGCAGCTTCCTCGAGGAGTCGAAGCGCACCGACCAGGTCGGCTGCGTGCGCAACTTCGACCTGCAGGACGGCGCCAATGTCCGCGAGCGTCTGCTCACCCTGTCCGACCGGGACCGCCGTTTCCGCTATACCATCGTCGGCGCGGATATCCCGCTGCACGACTATGTCGCCGAGGTCGAGCTGAAGCCGGTGACCGACGGCGACCGGACGTTCTGGCGCTGGTCGTCGACCTTCAACACGCCACCGGGCCAGGAACGGGAGCTGGCCGCGCTGGTTGCGACGGAGGTCTACGAAGCCGGCTTCACCGCGGTTCGCGAGCGGGTGGAACGCGCAGGCGACAGGGAGCGGCGGACCTGGGACGCCGCCCCGGCTGGGCCCGCCATAGTGCGAGGCGCGGCCATCGCCGGCACCGCCATCGTTATAGGCCGCCACGGCGGCGCGGAGGAACTCCGCCCGCAACCGGCCGAGGCGCCGCCGCCGGGGCCGGGGCAGGTCCGCCTGCGGCAGACTGCGATCGGTGTCAACTACATCGATGTCTATTGCCGGACCGGCTATTTCGATCTGCTCGAGCCGCCGGGCGTGCCGGGCCTGGAGGCGGCCGGCGTCGTCGTCGATGTCGGCGCGAATGTCGGCCATCTGGCGCCGGGGCAACGGGTCGCCTACGCCTGCCCGCCGCTCGGCGCCTACACGACCGTCCGGACCATGGACGCCGGCCTTGTGATTCCGTTGCCGGACCATATCGACGACGAGACCGCTGCCGCCGGACTGCTCAAGGGTGTGACGGCTGAGTTCCTGCTCCATCGCGTCCATGCCGTCGCGCCGGGCGAAACCGTGCTGGTCTACGCGCCCGCGGGCGGTGTCGGGCGGATTCTGTGCCAGTGGGCGAACCGCCTCGGCGCCACGGTGATCGGCGCGACCTCGACCGACGAGAAGGCCCGGGTTGCGCGCGCGGCCGGCGCCCATCATGTCATCGTGCCGGGCGAGAAGAGCCTCGAAGAGCAGGTCCGCGACCTGACAGACGACCGCGGCGCCGACGTGATCTACGATGCGGTCGGCCGGGACAGCTTCGCCCATTCCGTCGCCGCGCTCGCCGTGCGCGGGCATCTGGTCAGTTTCGGCCAGGCCTCCGGCGATATCGGGCCGCAGGATATCTCTATGCTCGCCGGCTGCTCGGCCACCCTGTCGCGGCCGAATTACGTCCACTACACGGATACGCCCGAAAAATTCGGCGCCGCCGCGGAACGGCTGTTCGACGCCATCGAGCGGCGCATCGTGACCGTCGAGATCGGGCAGCGGTTCGCTCTGGAGAATGCCGCCGAAGCGCACCGCGCGCTGGAAAGCCGGGCGACGACCGGCTCGACCGTCCTGATCCCGGCGGAGCAAGGGGAGGCGGAAACCTGAAGCTCGTCGCGTTCGACTGGCAGGGCGGCCGTCATGTCGGCCGGATCGCCGAGGGCGGCGATACCGTCGAGCGGTTCGTCCTGCCCGGCGGCGCAGCCGACAGCGACGGCGTTGCGGCGCTGATCGGCCGGGAAATGCCGGCGACGGACCGGGCGATTGCCGTGGGCGAAATATCCGTCCAGGCGCCGATTCCCCGGCCGCGGCGCAACGTCTTCTGCGTCGGCAAGAACTACCACGAGCATGCGAAAGAATTTGCGCAGTCCGGCTTCGACAGTTCCGCTGCGAAGGGTGTCGTGCCGGACGCCCCCATCGTCTTTTCCAAGCTGCCGGAATCGGTCATTCCCCACGGCGCGGAAATCCGTCTCGATCCCGATGTCACCGAAGCCGTGGACTACGAGGCGGAACTGGCGGTCATCATCGGGACGGCCGGCCGGAACATTTCTGCGCGAGAAGCGATGCGCCACGTCTGGGGCTACACCATCGTCAACGACGTCACCGCGCGCGATCTGCAGAGCCGGCACAGCCAGTGGCTGATCGGCAAGTCCCAGGACAGCTTCTGCCCGATGGGGCCGGTCGCCGTGACGGCGGACGAGGTCGATCTGGTTGACACACCCGTCCGGTGCCGGGTCAACGGCGAACTCCGCCAGGATTCGAACACGGCGCTGATGATTTTCGACGTACCCGCCATAATCGCCGCCATATCAAACGGGATTACGCTGATGCCCGGCGACGTCATCGCGACCGGGACGCCGGCCGGTGTCGGGATCGGCTTCGATCCGCCGAAATATCTCAGGGCCGGGGACCGGGTCGCCGTCGAAATCGGCGGCATCGGAGTCCTCGAAAACCCGGTCGCGGAGGTCTGAGCGATGGCCGACCTGCGCCTCGGCAGCATGGTGACGGAAGACAGCGGCGGTTCCGGGCCGGCCGTCGTCCTGATCCACGGCCTGGGCGGCGATTCGAATACGTTCACGCCTCTGATGGGCGCCCTCGACGGGTTCAGGGTACTGCGCCCCGATCTGCCCGGCGCCGGCCGTTCCGCCCTGCGCCCCGGCCGGCCCGGACTGAAAGGGCTGGCGGCGGCGGTCTGCGATGCGGTCCGGGCCGCCGGGATCGAGCGCGCCCATTTCGCCGGCCATTCCATGGGCACGCTGATCTGCCAGCATCTCGCCGCCGATCTGCCCGATGCTGTCTTGAGTCTTGCGCTGTTCGGACCCATTCTGGAACCGGCGCCGGCGGCGCGCCAGGCGCTCAAGGAACGGGCCGAAACGGCCCGGCGCGAAGGCATGGCCGGAATCGCAGACAGTGTTTCGACCGCGAGCATCGCGGAGGCGTCGCGCAGGAACAATCCGGTCGCGCCGGCCTTCGTCCGGGAGAGCCTGATGCGCCAGGATCCGGCCGGATACGCCGCGCATTGCAGGGCGCTGGCGACGGCGGCTGCGGCGGACCATACGGCGATCCGCTGCCCGACGCTGCTGATCGCGGGCGAAAGGGATCCGGTCGCGCCGGTGGCTATGGCCGAAGCGTTGAAAAACCGTATTTCAGGAGCGGAACTCGAGATTCTGCCCGATACGGGCCACTGGATGACGATCGAGGCGCCCGCGCGGTCGGCGGAATTGCTCAGGGCGCATCTGGACAGAGCCGCAGGCTAGAGCGGCGAGACAGGGAGAGGGACCATGGCGGAAATCGCATACGGCGGCTGGGCCGGCACCAACGGCAACGGGCGCCCGGACCCGGAGATCGTGTTCTCCAATGTCCGCATCCTCGACGGTACGGGCGAAGCGCCCTACAGCGGCGATGTCACCGTTGCCGGCAACCGGATCAAGTCGATCTTCCGCGCCGGCGGCGGATATGGCGGCGGGATCGGTAACGGCGGGTGGGGCCCGCAGAACGGCAGCTACAGGATCGACGGGCGGGGCATGACGCTGATGCCCGGCATGGTCGATGCCCACCTGCATCTGAGCTGGAACAACGCGCCGGGCATCGACCCGATCCAGCTCATGCCGCTCGAAGAGCACACGCTCAACTGCGTCTACATGGCGAAGCTGCTGATCGACGCCGGCTTCACCGCGGGCTACGGCGCGGCGGCGGCCAAACCGCGGCTGGACGTGGTGATCCGCGACGCCATCAAGGAGGGCAAGGTGCCCGGCCCGCGCTATACCGCGGCGGGGCCTGAACTGACGGCAGTCGGCGGCCTCGGCGACGCCACGTTGCCGCATATCGACCACAAGGCGCTCAATCTCGGCATCGTCGTCTCCGGCGTGGAAGAGATGCGGCGCGAAGTTCGCACGCTCATGAAATGGGGCGTCGATACGATCAAGATCAACCTGTCCGGCGAAGAGATCACCCAGTTCGCCGCCGAGGAGAACCAGTTCACCGACGAGGAGGTCGCCGTCGCCGTCGCCGAGGCCAGGGGCCGCGGCCGCCGCCTCGCCGCCCATGCGCGCTCGAAGGAATCGATCCAGCGCTGCGTGAAACACGGCATCGAGATCATCTACCACGCCTCCTTCTCCGACGAGGAGACGCTGGACCTGCTGGAAGCCAACAAGGACAAGCATTTCGTGGCGCCCGGCCTGGCCTGGCTGATCAACGTGGCGCGAAACGCGGCGGAATGGGGCATCGTGCCCGGCACGCCGATCACGGATCGCTACGAGCGCGAGCTGGAGCATGCCTGCGCGACCATGCTGGCGATGCACAAGCGCGGCATCCGGGTCCTGGTCGGCGGCGACTACGGCTTCGCCTGGACGCCGCACGGCACCAACGCCAAGGACTTCGAGTATTTCGTCGACATGGTCGGCTTCTCGCCGATGGAGGCGATCAAGGCCGGTACGATGTATGGCGGTCAGATCATGGGCATGGGCGACGAACTGGGTACGATCCGGGAGGGCTGTCTGGCCGATCTCCTGCTGGTCGACGGCGACCCGCTGACGAATATCAAGGTGCTGCAGGATCAGTCCCGACTCGTCGCGATCATGCAGGACGGCAAGTTCCACAAGGAACCCGACATGAACCGGGTCGGCATGCGGCTCAGCGCCTGACCCGTTCCGGGGACTCGAAGCCGCCGCCAAGCCCGACGGGTCAGGCCGGCGGCGGATTCAGCAGCCGGCCAGAAAGGCGAGGATTTCCCGCGCGGTCTCGTCGGGCGACTCCTCAGCCAGGAAATGGCCGCAGTCGAGGGCGCGGCCGCGGACATCCCCGGCCCGCTCCTGCCAGCTCCCGATCATGTCCAGGGTGCCGCCGGTCTGCCAGCCGGGGCGCCGGGCCATGTTGCCGGCCCACAGCACCAGCATCGGGCAGGCGATTTTTCGGCCCCGGTCGGCCTCGTCGTGGACCAGGTCGACCGCGATGGCGCGATAGTCCATGCAGGTCGTACGGATCGTTTCGGGGTTGCTGAAGCAGCGGAGATATTCCGCGTAGGCCTCGTCGGTAACCGCGCCGTCCACCGCCGTCCACTGGCCGAGCAGGAAATCCAGATAGAATTTGGCGCTGTTGCCGATCAGCGTCTCCGGGAACGGGGAAGGCTGGCGCATCAGGTGCCAATGGAACCATGAGTAGGCGAGATCGCGGTTCATGTTGTCGAAGGCGGCCTGGGACGCCACCACGTCGAGCGACGTGAAACTGCGGACCCGCTCCGGATGATCGAGGGCCATGCGATGGCCGACCCGGGCGCCGCGGTCGTGGCCGACGACATGGAAACGCTCGAACCCCAGCGCGGCCATGACCTCGACCTGGTCCTGCGCCGACGTGCGCTTGCAAAAGTCGTTGAGGTCGTCCGAGGCCGGCTTGCCGCTGTCGCCGTAGCCGCGCAGGTCGGGCGCGACCACCGTGTAATGCCCGGCGAACCGCGGCGCCACCTTGTGCCACATCGCGTGGGTCTGCGGGTAGCCGTGCAGCAGCAGCAGCGGCGGGCCGTCGCCGCCCTGTACGAGATTGATGGCGATGGACGAGACCTCGATCCGGGTCTTCGTGAAGCCTTCGAACATGGTCATATCGTTTCCAGCCAAGCGTGGCGAACTCGCCCAAGATGCGGCGCAATTGCACAAACCGCGAGTCCAAATTCAGATCGACCGGATTGCTGCGGTCGCCCGCCGGATGACCCCGGCGCAATCCGCCGCCGAGACCCCGTCCGCATCGGCGAAGGTGACTCGGCAGATCCCGGATGGACAACCTATTGAGAAGTCACATCTAGTCCCGCAGTCGCTGCACCCTTTCGAGCAGCGCCTCCAGCTCGGCATCCGGTTCGCCGGCTTCGGCAAGATGGACCACCATGTCCGCCAGATAGTCCGCGCAGGGGCCGAACTTTCCCGCAGCGCCGGCGATGATGCGCGCCTGCCGGTCCGCGCCGAGCGGCGGGCAATATTGCGGATGGGCCGGGTCGATGACGAAGGCGAGGGCGGTGAAGGGCACCGGGTCCGGCCCGTCCGTCGCTCCGGCGGTATGCAGCGGCACCCAGGCCGGCCGGTAGACGGCGGTATACATTTCCCGCGCCCACAGCCTTTCGATGTCCGCCGCCTCGGTCGCGCCGGCGATCCTGAGGGCGACTCCGCCGCAGCGCGCGCCCGGTGCGGCTTCCAGCCCCAAGCCGAGGCCGGGGCGCTCCGGCGTGCCGCGGGCCGACACGGTCCAGAAGCAGAAGGCGCGGCGATAGCCGTGCAGCACGGCGCGGCGGCGTTCGGCCGGTTCGAACGCCGGGTTCCAGATCAGCGAGCCGTAGCCGAACACCCAGACCGGCCCGGCCGGGCGCCGCGCCATCGCGGCGGCGCGGCTGGCGGCGAGGGCGGTTGCATCGAGCGGCTCCGCCCGGCCGGCGGGCCAGGGGATATCGTCAGGTTCGGGACCGGGGGCGGCCTCGGAGCCGGTTTCGCCGGGCATCGGCCTACAGCAGGTCCATCATGCCGAGACAGCTGCGCAGGATCGCGCTGCGGCTGTCGGCAAAGCCGTCGGCCATGTCGAAATGATTGGCGCCGGCGATCTCCATCGCTTCGGCCCGGTGGCCCCGCGCCCACAGGACCTCGGCGAAGCCGCGCGACTGGCGGCGGAATTCGTCCAGTTCCCCGCTGCCCCAGAACAGCGCCAGGGCGGGCAGGCGGTCCGGAATGTTGTGGACCGGGCTCAGCCGCCGCGCCGCGACCTCGTCCAGGCGGACATACTCGTTGCGCGACGACCGGCGCACCGGCTCCAGGTCGTACATGCCGCTGACCAGCACCGCGCCCTTGATGACGTCTTCCGGCAGGCCGGCCCGGGCGCGCCAGCCGTCCTGGATCAGCGTGCCGCCGACATGGGCGCCGGAGGAATGGCCGCAGACGAAGAGCCGGCCGGGATCGCCGCCGAAGCTGCGTGCGTTGCGCCAGAGCCAGACCAGCGCCGCCCGGTTCTGGCGCACCTGTTCGTCGAGGCTGACCTCCGGCAGCAGGGAGAAATCGGCAACCACCCACGCCGCGCCCGCCGCGGCGAACGGCGCGGCCGGGTAGCTGAAACTGTCCTTGGACAGCGCCCGCCACGCGCCGCCGTGGATGAACAGCATGACGGGCACGCCGTCCGCGCCGTTCTCCGCCGGAAAGATGTCGAGGGTCTCGGCCGGCCCCTCGCCGTAGGGCACCGAGAGCCGGCAGGGCTGGCTGTCGCGCACCCGCGCGCTCTCGCCGTCCCAGGCGTCGAGATAGCCGCCGATATCGGGCACCAGCGTCGCCTGGTTGTACTGCGCGTCCAGTTCCGCCTGGCTGTAGCCGCGATAGATCTTGACCTCGGGGGCGGGCGAACCCGGAGTTTCGGACGGGGTGTCAGGCGGCATGGCGGATCAGCAGGCCAGGTCGCGGTGCTTCGTCAGGAACGGCAGCAGGGCCGCATCGAACTCGACCGGCTTTTCCAGATTGATCAGGTGGCCGGCGCGCGGCACGACGACGAATTCCGATCCGGCGATCCGCTCGTGGAGGCCGCGGCCGATCTCCGGCGTGGTCAGGGAATCGCCGTCGCCGTAGATCAGCAGCGTCGGCACGCGGATCGATTCGAGCTCGGCGGTACGCTCGAACATCGAGGTCGCGCGCACCGTCTTCATGTAGCTTTCCTTGTGCAGCGCCGCCATGCTGGCGACCAGCCGCTCATACTGCGCCTCGGTCGCGTCCGGGCCGCGCAGGGTCGAGGCGACGACCGGGGCGATGTCCCTCGGCTCCTTGCCCTCCTCGGCGAGCGGCTTGAGGCGCAGGGCCACGAAGCGTTCGCGCTCTGCCGGCAAGAAATTGCTCTGGCCGGCGAAGGTGGCGACCAGGGCGAGCGTCGCGATCCGCTCGGGATAGAGGGCGTGGAAATCCTGGGCGATCCGGCCGCCCATCGACAGGCCGCACAGATGGGCCCTTTCGACGCCGTAATGGTCGAGCAGCCGGGCCAGATCGTGCGAGAAGTCGCTGAAATCCAGCGGTCCCTCGTAATCGTCGCTGTCGCCGTAGCCGCGGGCGTCCCAGGAAACTGCGCGGAAGCCGCGGGCGGCGAAGGCCTCGACCTGTTCGGTCCAGTTGGTCCGGTTGCCGCCGATGCCGTGCATGAAGACGAGCAGCGGGCCTTCGCCGGCCTCGTCGACGGCGATGTCCGGCGGACCGGGAATTTTCCTGAACCGGATGGCGGTCATCGGTCGAACCTCTCTCGAACCTGTCTCTTGCGCGTCAATTATATCGGACCCGCCGGGCCAACGGATCGATTACCAGCTTTTCGCCGGCGATGAACAGGATCACGACGGCGAAGCAGGCGGCGAACACGGTGGCGGCGTCGGACAGGGTCTGCGCCCGCAGCATCAGGAAGCCGAGGCCGCTCTCGGTGCCGAACAGTTCGGCGACCAGCGCGATCTTCCAGCCGACGCCGTAGGCGATGCGCAGGGCCGCCACGATGTAGGGCATGAGCAGCGGGATCGTGACCAGGAAGAACACCCTGCGCCGGGTTCGGGTGAAGCTGTGCGCCATCTCCATCGCCTCGGCATCGAGCTCGCGCAGGCCCTGGGCGACGTTGACCAGGCAGAAGGGGGTGAGGATCGCGACCTCGACAAAAACGATGGTTTCGTGGGACGGGCCGAACCAGATGCTGGCGACGATCGCCCAGCCGACGGAAGGGAAGGCGTTCAGGAAAGGCTGGATCCGGCCGTAGACGATGACGTCGAGCGCCGGATAGCGCCGGGGCAGGAAGGCGAGCAGCGTGCCGAGCAGGACGGCGGCGATGACGGAAATGACGACGCGCAGCATGCTGGTCAGCGTGTGGGCAAGCTGGTCCGGTTCGGTGAACAGTTCCGCGGTCGTCACCGCGACCGTCCAGGGGCCGGGCATCACGGCGTCGGACAGGTCGCGCGCGATTGCCCACCAGCCGACCACTGCGGCAACGATCAGCCCTTCGGCCAGCGCGACCGGCAGCGGCCGGATTCCGCCGGTGGCTGCGAGACGGGCGGCGGGCGCGTCAGGCGGCATGGTGGCGCGCCAGGCGCTTCTGGACCGGATCGAAAACGAACCGTTCCACGCTGTAGACGAAGGCGATGATGATCAGGATGATGCCGAAGATCAGCGGCGTATCGAAATCGTTGCGCGCCAGGTTGAGCATGTAGCCCAGCCCGCTGTTGCCGCCGAACAGCTCGGCGGTCAGCGCCACCTTCCACGAGACGCCGAAGCTGATGCGCAGCGTCGCGAACATGAAGGGGAACAGCGCCGGCAGGACGAGCAGCAGCAGCGCGCGCACCCGGCGGCGCGAGAAGCTGCGCACCATCTCCAGCAGTTCCGGGTCGAGCGCCTCCAGCCCCTCGCGCATGTTGATGATGGCGAAGGGGATCAGCACCATGCTGATGACGAAGACGACGGTGAAATCGTTCACGCCGAACCAGATGATCGCCAGCATGGTCCAGCCGATGCCGGGATAGGAGTTCAGGAAGGGCGTGAGCCGGCCGTGCATCATCCGTCGCGTGGCGCCCAGATACCAGGGCAGCAGCGCCAGCGCGAAGCCGATGAAGAAGGAGATGACGACCGCGGCAATGATATGCCCGAACGACCAGAACATGTGGCCGATCTCGTGCGCGTCGGTGAAGAACAGGCCGAGGCGCTCGGCGACCGCCAGGGGCCCCGGCATCTGGTAGCTCTCCACCGAGGCGCCCCAGGCCGCCCAGGCGGCGAGCACGCCGAGCGTGAAAAGGTGCGCCGCAAGGCGCGATTTGCGCCCTGCGGCGGCCCCTTTAGCGACAGGGGCGGCGGCCGGGGCCGTTACGGCTGCCGGAGCGTCCAACGATCCGGCTCAGACTGGCCGGCGCCTATTCGCGGATGGCGTGCTCCCACACCACGTCGGCGGCCTTCGGCACCGACTTGAGGATGCCCATCTCCTTCGCGCCGGACCAGATCGTTTCCATCGCCTTCATGTCGGCGTCGGAAACCGCGCCCGGGAAGTAGGAATAATCCGTCAGCCAGGCCTTGAAATAGGCCGCACTGATCTTGCCGCCCTTGGCGATCGCCGCGCCGACCTCGCCGGGATTCTTCACGGCATACTGCACCGATTCGTACAGCATCCGGTTGAATTCCCGGAACGCCTCCGGCCGCTTGGCGAGCTTCTCCGGATAGGTCACGTTGACGGCGGCCACGGTATCGACGCCGTAGAGTTCCCGGATGTCCTTGTTGGTCCAGGCGAGCACCCGGTAGTTGCCGGAGCCGCGCGCCCTGTAGGCCTGGGAGTGGATCAGCGTCGCGGCGTCGACCCGGCCGGTCTCCAGCGCGGTCAGGAGCGCCGGCGCGGGGATTTGCACCCAGTTCATGTCGCCGCCCTTGTAGGACACGTTCAGCTTGTATTTCTTGAGCAGGGCCAGGCGGATCCAGGTCGTACCGGTCGCGCGCAGGGCATAGTTGCCGATGGTCTTGCCCTTGAGGTCGGCCATCGTCTTGTAGGGGCTGTCCTTCTTGACCCAGATGCCGGCGCCGAGCCCGCCCTTGCCGGCGCGCAAGGCGCTGGACAGGACGACCAGTTTGAGCCCGCGCTTGGCGGCGAGCGGAATCGCCATGACGGCGTTCATCAGCACGTCGAACCGCTTGGTGGGGGTGGACTGGATCAGCGCCGGGATGGCCAGCGCCTTGCCGTCGATCTCGATCTTGTCGGATTTCACGATGCCCTGCTTGATGGCGTAGAGCACGCCTTCGAGCGCCGGGTCGATCAGATAGCCGTAGGTGACCTTCTCCTTGGCGGCGGCCGGCGCGGCCCCGAGCCCAAGAGCCCCCATACTCAATGCAAGGGCCCCGGCGCACAGGCCGGCGAAAACCCGCCGGCGATCCGGCAAAATATTACGTTCGATCATACTGTTTCTCCCTCCAGATTGACTTCGCCCGGTTCCAGACGGCGGAACAGGCGCACCAATTCGTCCCGCCGCTCGCGCAGGCTGGGCGTCTCGCCGATATCGCGCGGACGCGGTTCGTCGATCGCGAGTATATCCAGAACCGATGTCGGCTTGTTGGACAATAACAGGATGCGGTCGGCAAGTACCAAGGCTTCGTCGATGTCGTGGGTTACGAACACGATGGTCTTGCCGGTTTCGCGCCAGATGCGGATGATCTCCTGCCGCATGCGCCGCCGCGTGTTGAGGTCGAGGGCGGAAAACGGCTCGTCCATCAGAATGATGTCGGGCTCGACCGAAAGCGCCCGGGCGATCGCCACGCGCTGGCGCTCGCCGCCGGAGAGCATCGCCGGAAACTTGCCGGTGTCGGCGGCAAGGCCGACAAGGTCCAGCAACTGTCCGGCCCGGTCCGCCTTTTCGGCCTTGGCCATGCCGTCGAAGCGCAGGTCCATCCCCAGCATGACGTTGCCGAGCGCGGTGCGCCAGGGTACCAGGCGCGGCGACTGGAAGACGTAGGCGAGCCGGTCCCAGGCTTCGGCCGGAGTCCGGCCTTCGATCTCGACCCGCCCGCCCTGGATCGCCAGAAGATCGCCCATCAGCCTGAGCGATGTCGACTTGCCGCAGCCGCTCGGCCCTAGGATGCACAGGAATTCGCCGGCCTCGACGGCAAAGGAGAGCCCGTCGTAGATCGTTTCGTCGCCGAAGCGCACGCTCACGTCGTCGAAACGCACGACCGGCGCAGCGGCGCTGGCTCCGGCCATCGCTATTCCGCCGGTTGCGATGCCGTCACGGCGCGGTTCGAATCGATCCTGCCGTTGGCCGACAGCATGACGGCGAGGGGCCGGGTCGAGTCGAACTTGGCCAGCACGATGTTCAGGATCACCATGATCGGCACGCACAGGAACATGCCGATGATGCCCCAGATGCTGCCCCACAGGATCAGCGACATGATGATGACCAGCGAGCTCAGGTTCAGCGACCGGCCCATCATGCGCGGCTCGACGAAATTGTTGATCACGGTCGGAATCGCGATCAGCACGACGATCACCGAAACGATCAGCGGGATGCTGGTGAACTGGACGATCATCAGCACGGCCGGGAAGAACACGGCGAGGATCGCGCCGATGGTCGGGATGTAATTGAGCAGGAAGAACAGGACGGCCCAGAACTCGGCGAAATCAACACCGGCCAGCTTCATCGCCGCGTAGCACAACACCGCCACCGCCGCGGACAGCCAGGTCTTGATCCGCATGTAGGTGTTGATGTCCTCGCCGATCTCGCGGATCGTCGTGCGCAGGTTCTCCCGGTGCGTATCGGTCCGCGCCAGCGCGTTCAGCTTGCGCCGGAAGGTCCAGGTCTCGAGCAGCAGGAACAGCACATAGACGATGATCAGGCCCATGTCCTGGACCAGGCCGCCGATCGCGCCGGCGGCGCGCGAGACATATTCCTGCGGCCGCAGGTTGGCGATGAACTCGCGCAGGGGGTTCTCGCCCTCGTAGCCGGTCAGCTTCAGCGTGTTGCCGATAATGTCGTTGAACCGGTCCTGATATTTCGGGATCGAGGCAACGACCCCGTTTATGCTTGAGTTGATCAACACCACGATCAAGGTGATCACCAGAACGGTCGCCGCGATGGCGAGGACCATGGCGATCGCATCCGGCACCGGAATACGGGTGTATTTCGTGCTCTGCTTGAAGGACTCCTTCAGCGCGATCATCAGGTACCAGATCGCGATGGCGACCACGAACGGCACCAGGAAGTCCCGGCCGACGACGAGAACGAAGAACAGCAGCGCGACCAGGCCGAGGGCGGCCGCGATATTGAGAAAGCGCAGCCGCGCCGGCGCGTCGGCAATGAGCATCCGACGCGCGCGCACGCCGGCGCCGGCTGTTTCGTCCGCGCCGGCGCCGGGTCCACCCGCCGGTGCAGCACCGTCCGTCTGGCGGTCGTCGGTCATGCAGCCGTCCTGGAACCGGCGTCGTTCATGCGGCCATCTTCCCGCGCCGGCCGGGTAAAGCCAACCCGTCTGGCGATCAATCCTGCGTCATGCCGGACGGAACTTCCGGCACGGGGCAGGGACAGGCAGGGCATCGTCCGGCCCGTCGCAGCGAAGAATGCCGGGCGAACCGCCGCGGATCAAGACGTGCCGGGCGAACGCTGCGGGTCTTGGTCCCGGAGGGACCGGCCGCCACACCAAAATCTTGCTAGTGCCATAATGTTTCCTAATTATAAAAAAAAATCGGAATAAGTAGATAGGGGCTTAATATCACACAGCAAGGGCGGCTTGTCCAGCACCTTTTCCGACCGCTCCCGGCGTGTTGAAGCGTGCGCCGCCGATAATTTCCTCGACCGTCAAAAGCTGCATCCGGGGATAGAGCGTTCCGAACACGTCGAGATCGCCAGCCGCGGCCATCTCCCGCTCGAAATTGGCGCGCTTGCGCGGGCCGGGATCGTCCATGACTATCAGCCCTGCCATCTCGGCTTCCTCACGCTCCAGGACGCCGCGCAGGTCGCGCACAACGCCGATACCGACGTTCTTGCCGCCTTTCACTTCAATCACCATTGAGCGGAGCGGATCGCGCGCCGTGGGGCTGGTCTGCGGCATGGCGAAGTAGAGCCGCCCGTCGATACCGCCGTCGCTGCCGCGGCGGGTCGTAACGAAGCCGTCCACTTCCTCGACTGCCCATTTCTGGAAATGGTACTTGTCGCGGGTCCACAGGTCGCGCGCGCCTTCGAGGTTGCGCGGGACACCGTCAATCGTGAAGTCGGTTCCCTCGACCAGCTTCAACCGCTCTTCCAGCCGTATTTTGGCCACGCGCTTTATGGCGTGAATGGCAATGTCGATTCCGATCCAGCGCCGGCCGAGGCGGTGCGCCGCTTCAAGCGTCGTGGCGCACCCGCAGAACGGATCGAATACCACGTCGCCGGGATTCGAGCTGGCCGCGATGATCCGCTCTAGAAGTTCTATCGGCTTTTGTGTGTTGTAGCCGAGCCGCTCTTTGGCCTGCGATCCTATGGGCCTAATATCCGAGACAATATCTTGAACCGGGTTGCCCGCAGACACGGACAGATAGCGTTTGTACTGCGGAACGGACCCACGCGGCGGCCAGTAAATCAGGCCGGCTGCATCAAGAACATCAAGACGCTCTTGAATTGTCATGCCGGAATAGCCTTCGGGAAAATCGAACCAGTCTGGCAATGCGCGATCCGGCGGCAATTCCCAATGCCGCCCCTTATCGGTCGGATTTACCCCTCGCCACGGTTGCCCGGAATCGCCTTTCCTGGTCCCAGGGCCATCAAGCGTCACAAGACGATAGCGGTCATGGTCATCTTTGAAGCGGTAAAAGTTCTCAATGTATTCGGGATCATAGGCTTCAAAAACGCGATTCCATGTGTACTTTTTTCCTCGGCTGTAAAACAAAAGCGTATCGTGAATTGGTCCCCATCTTTTCGCGCGGCCATGCGCGCCGGTGCGCCGCCAGACAATTTCATTCCGAAAATTCTCATGCCCGAACAGCCCGTCAAGCATCACTTTGATGTAGTGACTGGCGGTCGGATCGCAGTGAAGGTACAGGCTTCCGGTCGGCTTCAACAGGCCGCGCATGGGTAATAGCCGCTGCACCATGTAGGACAGATACGCCAGAAGCCGCGGGTTCGTCTTGCGTAGCGCGTTCATCCACAAGCGCCAGAACTCCGCGATTTCGTCTTCGATCCCATGTTCGCGCATCAGCACCGGCATGGCGCGGATGGCGCGCTCCCGGTCTGCATCCAGAGTCCATGTATCGCAAAACGCTTCGATTTGATCGGGCAGAGGACGGCCGGTTTCGTCCTGATAGATGGCGTTGTAATCGCGGTTCGATTGGAACGGCGGATCGAGATAGATCAGATCCACACTGCCGAGCGACATTTCCTGCATGACGGTGAGGCAGTCGCCGTAATAGAGGCGGTTCATGCGAAGCAACTCCGCATGAACATATCGAAGCCCCTGTCCGTCTTTCGGTGATTGTATTTCCAGACCGCTTCGGCAATGAACAGAGGCATCCAGTGGCGGGTGTAATGATGGTGCTGCCCGTACCGCGCCCGCTTCAGGAGCGCCCAAACGCCTTCAATGGTGTTCGTGTGCGTGTCGCCGTCGGCGTAGGCTTCGGAGTGCTTGATAACGGCGTGCTGGTAGGCTTTACGGACCGGCTTGTAGCCCTTCCATTCGTCGGTAATCAGGAGCGTTCCGACCGGATCGACATTCTGTTTCAGGAACCGCAGAAGGCTTTTGCCGTCCAGCCCATCGGCAATGCGGGCAACGGCCCGGCCGCCGCGCTCTACAGCGCCGACAACCGGAGTCTTGGATGTTCCGCGACCGCGCGGCTTGCCCGGCCCGTCGTCGTCGCGGCGGTTCGGCTTCCGGGGCTTGCCGCCGACGTAGGTTTCATCCGCCTCGACAATCCCTTGAAGCAGCGGGCCTTGATCCGCGGCCATCGCGGCCCGGATACGCTGTTGCATGTACCATGCCGATTTTTGGTTCATGTCGAGATCGCGGGACAACTGGAAACTGGAAACGCTCTTTTTGGCGTTGACCATGATCCCGATAGCCATGAACCACTTTTGCAGCGGGATTTTCGTCTTTTCGAAGATGGTCCCGGACAGGACGTTGAAGCTGGCCTTGCAATCGTGGCAATTCCAGCGGCCTACCCTGTACCGCTCCGCCTTGCGGGCGACCTTGACGGAACCGCAGTGCGGGCAATGGGCTTCGTCGCCCCAGCGCACGCGCTCCATATGCTCAATGCAAGCTTCCTGATCCGGGTAGCGTTGGAAGATGGTGATGAGGTTCATGGCGTCTCTCCCTGTACTCTGAATATAGGGATTGACGGGGATATTTCAAGCCCCTATCTACTTATTCCGAAAAAAATTTATAAATCGGTGATTCAGCAATATTCTGTCAATATGAGGCCCCACTGCGATAAAATTGGCGGGTTTGCGATTGCTCCCTTCGGCGTTGTCCTGACGGGAGCGATTGCGCTGGCTCTCGCCGCCGTGACACAGACCGCGCGAGCCCAGGAGCAGCCGGACCCGGAAGACACAGTCTATGCCACCGGCGCATTGCCGGAAGACCCGGCGGCGCTGGCGAAACGGCCGCAGACCCGGACGTTCCGGGCGTTCCTGCCCGAACGGATCGATCTGAGCCACCGCTTTCCGCCCGCGGGCCACCAGGGCAGACAGGGCTCCTGCGTCGGCTGGGCGGTCGGCTATGCCGCCCGCTCCTACTATAACAGCACGCCCGGCGGCGGCGGGCGCCTGGGCGCCGACCGGATTCCCAGCCCAGCCTTCATCTACGATACGATCCGCCGGCCGGGCGCCGGCTGCGATACCGGCAGCCGGATCAGCGACGCCCTCAACCTGCTGAAGAACGGCGCGGTCTCCTGGGCCACCTATCCCTACGGTCCGCGGCGCTGCCGCCGGCCGGGGCCGGGGACCGTCGCGCGCGCCACCCGGTTCCGCATCGCCGGCTGGCTGCGGGTCGATACCGGCCGCCCCGACCAGGTCAAGGCCGAACTGGCCAAGGGCCATCCGGTGGTGATCGGCATGGTGCCGGACCGGGCGTTCCACCGGCTGCGCGGCCGGCGCGTCTGGCGCGCCGGTCCGGTCGATCTCCGGCAGGACGGCCATGCCGTGACCGTCGTCGGTTACTCGGAACGCGGCCGCTATTTCAAGGTCGTCAACTCCTGGGGCCGGCGCTGGGGCGAGCGCGGTTTCGGCCGGATCGGCTACGATACCTTCCGGCGGCGGGTGAAATACGGCTTCGCCATGCGCCTCGCGGCAAAACCCGCGCCGCCCAAACCCAAGCCGCCGCCGGCCGTGCAGACAATCCGGTTGCCGGCGGTTTCCTGCGGCCGGCTCAGGGTCGCGACGAGGAACGGCAAGCCGGCCGTCATCGGCTTCGTCGGCGCGAAGGACGATCTCGCCAAGGTGCGCCGGGCGGCGGCACAGGCCAACGCGCAGGTCGCCGTTGCGCTGCGGCCGTGGCCGCAATGCGAGACCCTGATGACCCTGGCGAAGCCGCTGGCCCACACGAGCCGGCCGATCATCGCCCTGCCGAAGCGCGCCTACCGGGCCGGCGAGACCCTGAGCTTCGGAGTCAGGATGGCCGGCTTCCAGGGCTATCTGCACGTCGCCTATGTCCAGGCCGACGGCAAGGTGGTCAACCTGGTCCGCTCCGATCCGGTGACGCTCAGGACCTGGCCGGCCCGGACCGCACTGGCCTTCGGCGACGGGCGGGAGGGAAGGCCGAAATTCACTGTCTCCGCGCCTTTTGGCAAGGAAATGGTTGTGGCCATTGCGTCGCGCAGCCCGCTGTTCGCCGGCAAGCGGCCGCTGATCGAGACCGAGCGCGAATTCCTGACCGCGCTGCGCCGCGCCATCGTCGCCCGGCCCGACCCGACCCGGCCGGAGCGGGTCGTCGGCGCCGCCTTCGTCGCCCTGGAGACGAAACAGGGAGAGTAGACCCATGAAGACATCCTGCATCGCCTTATCCGTCGCTCTTACGGCGATAACGGGCGCCGCACTCGCCCCCGCTGCCGAGAGCCAGTCGCGGCGGACCGAAACGGAGATCATCGAGGCGCTGACCAAGCGGCCGGCCAAGGCCCGCAGCTTCAGCACGACGCGCAGCTTCGGCAAGCGGGGCGTGACCGTCACCGGCGAGGAGAAACGCCCGGTGCCGTCGATCGACCTCAAGGTGACCTTCGCCTTCGATTCGGCCCGGCTCGACAACGACTCCATGCTGACCCTCGACGTGCTCGGTCGGGCGCTCTCCAACGAGGCGCTGAAGGGCCAGGCCATCGAGATCGTCGGCCATACAGACGCGAAAGGCACGCTGGAATACAACGACGCCCTGTCCGACCGGCGGGCCGCCGCCGTGGTCGGCTACATCGTGCGCAAATTCGCGCTCGACAGTTCGCTGATCAGCTGGAAGGGCATGGGCGAGCGCCAGCTGCTGGACCCGAACGACCCCGAAGCCGCGATCAACCGGCGCGTCGAGATCCGCAACGTCACGCACACGCCGTGACGGCCGGCCGATCCGGCGCGCCGAACCGGGTAACGCGGTGCGAGAAACGCCCGTCGAAAAGGGCGCTGGGGCCGCGGAGAGGAGGAGGAGATGAACGTCCGCAAACAGATTGCCGGGCAGTGCGCGGCTGCGCTGTTGCTGTCGCTAGCCTTAGTCAGCCCTGCGCAGGCCGCAAAGCGCGTTGCGCTGGTGATCGGCAATGCCGAATACAAACATGCGTCGCGGCTCGCCAATCCGCTCAACGACGCGGCCGATATCGGCGCTGCGCTGGGCCGGCTCGGTTTCGCGGTCACCCGGCTCGACAATGCCGGCTACGATGCGATGCGCAAGGGCCTGCGGGCCTTCACCCGGGCCGCGGCAATGTCCGAGATCGCCATGGTCTTCTACGCCGGCCACGGCATCGAGGTCGACGGGCGCAACTACCTGATCCCGGTCGATGCGCGCCTGGCGAGCGACCAGGACGTGGAATTCGAGGCGGTGCCGCTCGACCTGGTTTCCCGCTCGGTCGACCGGGCCTCGGAATTGCGCCTGATCGTGCTCGACGCCTGCCGGGACAATCCGTTCGCCAAGGCAATGACGCGCGCCGGCGCGACGCGCTCGATCGGGCGCGGCCTGGCGCGGGTCGAACCGGCGGGCGAGACCCTGGTCGCCTATGCCGCCAAGGGCGGCTCGGTGGCGGCCGACGGCGCGGGCCGCAACAGCCCCTACAGCACGGCCCTGCTGGCCCATCTGGAGCAGCCGGGGCTCGAGGTCGGCCTGATGTTCCGCAAGGTGCGCGACGCGGTGCTCAGAACCACCGGCGGACAACAGGAGCCGTTCGTCTACGGCTCCCTGTCGAGCAAGGGATTCTACCTGGCGGCAAGGTCCGCGCCGGGGCCGGGGACCGTGGCGCCCGGCGGCGGGAGCGGGATCGTCGTCAAGGACAAGGAATCGCTGTTCTGGCACTCGGTCAAGGGCAGCCGCGACCCGGCGGACCTCGAAGCCTACCTGGAGCAATATCCCGACGGCGTGTTCGCGTCCCTGGCGCGCAACCGGATCGCGCGGCTCAGGGACCCGCAGGCGCGGGACGTTGACGATCCGGCGGCGGCCGAAGCGGCGCTCGGCCTCAAACGCGGCGAGCGCCAGCGCATCCAGACCGCCCTGTGGGCCTCCGGCTTCGATCCGGGCGACCGAGGCGGGCTGTTCTTCGACAAGACGACGCGGGCGGCGATCGGCAAGTGGCAGGCCGCGCTGGGCCGGCCCTCGACCGGCTATCTCGGTATCGAGGACGCGAAGACCCTGCTCGGCATTGCGCCGGACCTGTCCGGCGGCGTCTGGGCGACCGCCACGAACGCTCCCTGCAAATTGTGGAACCCCGGCCCGCAGCCGGGCGAGACGGTGACCTGGTCGGGCGCCTGCGAGGGCGGCAGGGCTTCAGGCGAGGGCCGCACCGTCTGGAAGACCGGGCAGAGCGAGGAGACTTACGACGGCCAGTATCGCGCCGGCCGGAAGCACGGCACTGGCAAGGCCTTCTGGGCCGATGGCGCCAGCTATGAGGGCGAGTGGCGCGACGGAGCGCAGCACGGACAGGGCACCGCCAGATCGGCCGACGGGACCAGGTACGAAGGCGAGTGGAAGGACGGCAAGCGGCACGGAAAAGGCGCTCACATCTCGCACGACGGCCGCCGCTACGAGGCCGAATGGGTCAACGGCAGAATGCCGGATCGCGGCATCATCAAATCGCCGGCCGGCGTACGGTACGACGGTGAATGGCAGGATGGAGAGCCGCACGGCCGGGGAAAAAAGATCTGGCCTAACGGCACGCGTTTCGAGGGCGAATGGCGGGGCGGCGGATTTGTTCGCGGTCACGGAGTCGAAGTTTTTTCTAACAACAATCGTTACGAAGGCGAATATCTGAACGGCAAGAAACATGGCCGCGGCACCCGTACCTGGCCGGCCGGCAACCGTTACGAGGGAGGCTGGAAGGACGGCCAGATGCACGGCCGCGGGACTTTCACATGGAAGGACGGCGACCGCTACGAGGGTGAATTCCGGAAGGGAAAGCTAACCGGCCGCGGTACGTACATATGGAAGAATGGCGACCGCTACGAAGGTGAATTTCTAGACGGCAATCGGCACGGTCGGGGCACCAATACATGGAAGAGCGGTAGCCGCTACGAAGGCGGGTGGAAGGACAATAAAGAACACGGCCGAGGGACAGGTTATTTTTCCGATGGCGCGCGATATCAAGGCGAATTCAAAGACGGAAAGGCCCACGGCAGGGGAGTTTATTTCGACAAGTCCGGCAAGAGAAGAGCCACGGGCAGGGCGATTAACGGCTGTTACAGCTACAATACGGGAGGATATCGTGGGTGGTTTACCTGGGGCAATTCGAAGAAAGCCTGCGGGTTCAAATAGGCGACGGTAGTGCCGGGAAAAATGGCGACGGCCTGCGGCACTGCGGGACGGAGAGGAGGCTGAAAACGATGACGATGAGACCCTTTCCCTCACTGTTCGCCGCCCTTCTGCTGCCGGCGCTGGCGCTTTCAGCCCCGGCGCAAGCCGCCAAGCGGGTCGCGCTGGTGATCGGCAACGCGGTCTACGCCCATGCGCCGCAGCTGGCCAACCCGCTCAACGATGCCGGCGACATCGGCGCCGCGCTCGGCCGGCTGGGGTTCGCGGTCACGAAGCTGGAGAATGCCGGCAAGGTCGCCCTGGAGCGCGGGCTGCTGCACTTCTCGCGCGCCGCCTCGACCGCCGAAACCGCCGTGGTGTTCTATGCCGGCCACGGCATCGAGGTCGACAAGCGCAACTTCCTGGTGCCGGTCGACGCTCGCCTGCTGAGCGACCGGGAGGTCGAGTTCGAGACGGTGCCGCTCGACCTAGTCGGCCGGGCCGTCGAGGGCGCTTCGGGCCTCGGCCTGGTCATCCTGGACGCCTGCCGGGACAATCCCTTTGCGGCCTCGATGCGGCGCGCCGGCGCGAAACGCTCGATCGGCCGGGGCCTGGCGCGGGTCGAGCCGTCGGGCGAGATGCTGGTGGCCTATGCCGCGAAGGAAGGCACGCTGGCCTCGGACGGCGCGGGCCGCAACAGCCCCTACACCCGGGCCCTGCTGGCCCATCTGGAGGAGCCGGGCCTTGAGGTCGGGCTGATGTTCCGCAAGGTGCGCGACGCGGTGCTGAAGACGACCGGCAACAAGCAGGAGCCCTTCGTCTACGGCTCCCTGTCGAGCAAGGGCGCGTATCTGGGCGCCCGGCCGAAGCCGCCGGCGCCGACACAGGCGAAACCGGCCGTTCCGCCCAAGGGCGGCGGCGCGGCGGCGCACCGGCTGACCGCGGAACAGCTCGCTGCGGAGCGCCTATTCTGGGAATCGGTCAGGGACCGGGATCGGCCGGCGGATCTCCGGGCCTATCTCGACCGTTACCCGCAGGGCACCTTCGCCGCGTTGGCGCGCAATCGCCTGAAGGACCTGACCGACGCCCGGAACGCGTTCGCGTCCGAAGCGGCGGAGGCGGCCCTGAACCTGACGGCGCGGGACCGAAAGAAGGTCCAGACCGGCCTGTGGGTCCTGGGCTTCGATCCGGGCGTGCCGGACGGCGTGTTTGGAGACCGCACGCGCAAGGCGATCAGAGAGTGGCAGGAATTCCGAAGCAGGCCGGCGACGGGGTTTCTGGACGCTGCTTCGGCAAGGACGTTGCGTGCAGCGGCGCCCAACCATTCCGGTTCGATCTGGCAGAAACTGCGGAACCGGCCCTGCAAGGTGTGGAATCAGGCGCCGCATCCGGGCTCAACCGCCACTTGGACGGGCGGTTGCGTGGACAGCAAAGCCTCGGGGAGCGGTCGGTTGGTCTGGCGGGGAAGCTTCGGGCAGGACATCTACACGGGCGAATTGCGCGGCGGCAAGTACCATGGTCGCGGCACCTACCGTTGGGCTAGAGGCGATCGCTACGAAGGGGAATGGCGGGAAGGCAAAATGCACGGTCACGGAATCTACACCTGGCCGTCAGGTAATCGCTGCGAAGGTATGTGGCGGGAAGGGAAACGACCATCTTGCTAAGAATCTCGGCTGTGGCCCCATCGAGAATCTCACCTCCTCAGGCAATGTTCATGAATGGGTGAAGGACTGTTGGCACGACTGGTACCATGACGCGCCGTCGGGCAGTGGGTCGGGCCGAACATCGTCCAAGCAAAGTGCCGGGCGAACCGCCGCGGATCAAGCGTTGGCGCCGCGAAACCGGTATCGTTGTCAAATCAACGTTCGGTTGACGGATGCGCATCCAGCGGCGAACATAGGGCGGGAATTCTCGACGGATGATCGAGACAAGACGGAAAGGAAGACCCATGAAGAATTTCGTGCGGGCCGGCGTTCTGGCGGCGGCCGCTGCTGCATTCGGCCTTGCGGCCGCGCCGGCGCAGGCCAAGACCAAATTGTTGTTCTGCAGCTTCGTGACGCCGAAGCATGTGATCAGCCACGGCATACTTCAGCCCTGGACCAAGGAAATCGAGAAAGCGACGGAAGGCCGGGTCTCGATCCGCTTCGTGCCGGCCTGCCGGCTGGCACCGCCGCCGCTCCAGATGGTGATGGTGCAGAAGGGCACCGCCGACGGCGCCTTCGTATTCAACGCGTTCCTGCGCAAGCTGGTGCCGTCGACCCAGATCAGCATCCATCCGCAGATGGCCGTCACCGGCGTCGGTCGCGCGGTCGCCTTGTGGCGGATGTACCAGAAATTCTTCAAGGACAAGGCGAACTACAAAGACCTCGAAATGGTCGGATATTTCGGCGCGCCCGACGGCCTGTGGTATTCGATGTCCGACACGCCGCTTGTGTCGGTGGCGTCGCTGAAGACGATCAAAGTCTGGACCCTGCCGTCGATCCCGGCGCAGGCGCTGAAACTGTCCGGCGCCAACATCGTGCCCGGCCCGGCGGTGCGCATCTACCCGATCGTCTCGAAGGGCGTGGTCGACGCCTTCGTCGGCCTGACCCCCGACGACCTGCTCGCCTTCAAGATCGACAAATACGCCAAGTCCGCCACCGAAATTCCGGAAGGCTGGTTCGGCGCCACCTTCTCGACCTTCTGGAACAAGAAGAAGTGGGACACGATCCCCGAGCAGGACCAGAAGATCATCTGGAGCCTGTCCGGCGAAAATCTGGGCCGGCGCAGCTTGTCGTGGGATGCATCGAAAGCGAAAACGCTCAAGAGCTTCCTGACCACGCGCAAGGTTCACACAATGCCTGAAGCGGAAATGGCGAAGTTCCGCAAGGCCTGGGCGCCGCTGTTCGCCGACTGGATCAAGTCGATCAACGCGATGGGCGTCGACGGCAAGGCCGCGATGGCGTTCTATAAATCGCAAACGACGGCCGTCGATGCCGAAGTGCTGAAGCAATTGGCGAAAAAGTAATTTTGGGACTATAATGGGGCCTGCATCCCGGCGTTCCGGTTGGACGCCGGCGGTGCAGGCAAAAGCGGACGGCGACCGCGACGCAAACGCGGCCATATTCGGTCGTCCGCCGGCATACGGGCCCGGTAGCCCCCGATACTCTACCGGCCCGTCCGTTCCGTAGCCGACGCCACGGAACGGACGAGCGCCGTGGGGGCGGCAAATTTCCGGGCGGCTGATGAGATTGCAATCGGTCCGACTCGTCGGAGCCGGACACGGCTCTCGGCCGCTCGCGCTCGCGCGGGTTCGCAGGCGCACGTTGTTTGACGAAGGAGACAATGGGAATGAATGTTCAGACAATTCCAAGTCCGGCCCAGGATCCAGCATTGGCGAAATTCGGCCCTTCGCTTGCGGCCGGGGTCATCGAGCCGCCGCCCGGCAAGTTTCGGGCATTGACTGCAAGGGACCTCGATTCCGTCACCCAATTCGGCAATGTGTCGGATGACGACCTGTTCGCCATGCGCGTCGTCAGTTCGGTGCTCCCGTTCCGCACCAACCGCTATGTCATCGAACACCTGATCGACTGGGACAGGATTCCCGACGACCCGATCTACCAGCTGGTATTTCCGCAACGGGAGATGCTGGGCGAGGCGGAATTCCGCCGGATCGCCGACCTTCAGCTGCGCGGGGCGTCGAAGCATGAGATCGATCTGGCGGCGGCCGAGATTCGCGGCGGCCTCAATCCCCATCCGGCCGGCCAGAGGGAGTTCAACATTCCCAGCGAGGAGGACGAGGTCTTCGAGGGACTGCAGCACAAATACCGCGAGACCGTGCTGTTCTTCCCGAGCCAGGGGCAGACCTGCCACGCCTATTGCACCTTCTGTTTCCGCTGGGCCCAGTTCGTCGGCGACAAGGAGCTGAAAATCTCGTCCAAGGACGCCGAAGGCCTGCACCGCTATCTCGCCGCCCACCCGGACGTCTCGGACCTGCTGATGACCGGCGGCGATCCCATGATCATGAAGACCCGGGTGATGGAAGGCTATCTCCGGCCCTTCATCGACGATCCGGCGCTGGAGCATGTCCAGAACATCCGGATCGGCACCAAGGCGCTCACTTTCTGGCCGCACCGCTTCGTCCACGACGAGGATGCGGACGGCATGCTGCGGCTGCTCGAGGATATCGTGCGGTCGGGCCGCCATGTCGCGATCATGGCGCATTTCAACCACTGGCAGGAGTTGCAGACCAACGTGGTGCGCGAAGCGATCCGCCGGATCCGCGATACCGGCGCGGTCATCCGCGGCCAGGCGCCCTTGCTCGCCCATATCAACAACGATCCCGACATCTGGGCGCGCTTGTGGCGCGAGCAGGTCCGCCTCGGCATCATCCCCTATTACATGTTCGTGGAGCGCGACACCGGCGCGAAACGGTATTTCGAGGTGCCGCTGGTGCGCTGCTGGGAGGTCTTCCGGGGCGCGGTGGAGCAGGTCTCAGGCCTCGCCCGCACCGTGCGCGGCCCGAGCATGAGCGCGACGCCGGGCAAGGTCGAGGTTCTGGGCGTCCAGGAGGTCGGCGGCGAGAAGGTCTTCGTGCTGCGCTTCCTGCAGGGCCGCGATCCCGACTGGGTCGGCCGGCCCTTCTTCGCGAAATTCGACCCGCAGGCAACCTGGCTCGACGGCCTGAAGCCGGCCTTCGGCGAGGATTCCTTCTTCTTCGAGGACGGCCTGCGCGCGATGACGGGGTAGGTTCGCGGCAATTCAGAAGCCCGACAACCGGGTTTCGCCCCGAGCTGCGGCCCTGATTCGGTCCCGGACCGCCACCGGGGCGTAGGGGAGGGTTTCAAACCCTCCCCTACAAT
This sequence comes from Rhodospirillaceae bacterium, assembly GCA_028819475.1. Taxonomy (NCBI): domain Bacteria; kingdom Pseudomonadati; phylum Pseudomonadota; class Alphaproteobacteria; order Rhodospirillales; family Rhodospirillaceae; species Rhodospirillaceae bacterium. The sequence goes on along the minus strand of JAPPLJ010000039.1, from coordinate 38,492 downwards.
GCCGGTCGATGGCCCGATGCTTCCCGGAGGGCGGATCTCAGTTCCGGCCCGGTCGCCATTGGCCCGCATCACACATGCATATGCGCCGCCAGGGTCGCCTCAGTCATGTCGGCCGCGGCGCCGGCGAGCACGACCTCGCCGTGGTCCATAACGATCACCCGGTCGGCGATGTCGAGCGCGAAGGCGAGATTCTGTTCGACGATCAGCAACCCCCGGCCCTCGGCCTTGGCCTCGAGCAGGAAGCCGGCCATGCGTTCGACATTTTCCTGTTGCACGCCTTCGCTCGGCTCGTCGAGCAGAAGCAGCCGCCCGGGTTCGGCGACGCCGCGCACGAAAGACAGGATTTTCCGTTCGCCGCCGCTCAATGTCCCAGCCGACTGGGTCATACGGGCTTCGAGGATCGGAAAGGCGGCAAAGTAGGGAGCGTAGCGGCCTTCGACTTCGGCCGAAGACATCAGCGTCAGGTTCTCCCGGACCGACAGATTGTCGAACACCGGCCGCTCTTGAGGGCAATAGATCAGGCCCAGATCGTGGCGCCGGTCGGGCGCCAGCCCGTCCAGCGGTTGCCCGTCGAACGATACCGAGCCTGACTGAAGCGGCAGGTGCCCGGTGAGCAGGCGCATCAGCGTCGTCTTGCCGACGCCGTTGCGGCCGAGCACGCAGCAGGCCTCGCCTGCCGAGACCGCGCCGCCGACCGACCGGACGACGGTCGTCGCGCCGTAGCCGCCGGTCACGCCGGAGAAAGAAAACAACGGCCCGCCCGAATCCCCGGTCATGCCGAAGCCCCGACATATACGGCACGGACCCGCTCGTCCGCCTGGATTTCCGCGACCGTGCCCGACGCCAGCAGCCGGCCCTGGTGCAGAACGAATATCCGGTCGGCCAGTTCGCGCACGAACGTCATGTCGTGTTCGACGATCACCGTGCAGGCGTTCAACCGCCCGCTGACCCAGCGGACGGCTTCGATCACGTCCTGGGTCTCGGTCGGCGAGAGGCCGGCCGACGGCTCGTCGAGCAGGAGAAGCCGCGGCTCCGCGATCAGGACCATGACCAGTTCCAGGATCTGGCGCTGGCCGTGGGAGAGGTCGCCGGCCCGGCGGTCCTCTTCGGCGAGGAACGGAAAGCGGCTCTGCGCCTCGCGCAGGATGGCGCTGGACCAGCGGTGGCTGCCCATGCGGACCAGGTCGCGCCGCCGCGCCCGTCCACCCCACAGGCCGATATTGAAATTCTCCGCCACGGTCAGGTCGGGGAACAGGCTGGGGGCCTGGAACTTGCGCCCGACGCCGATGCGGCTCAGCAGGTCGGCCGCCGTTCCGGTGCGCGCCTTGCCGAAGATGCGGATATGACCGCTGCGCACCGGCAATTCTCCGGTCATCGCGTTGAAGCAGGATGTCTTGCCCGCGCCGTTCGGTCCGATCAGGCAATAGATGCCGGCGCGGTCGATTTCCAGGTCCAGCCCTTCCAGGATGTTCACCGAACCCATGCGGACGCGGACCTCGTCGAGGGCAAACCCCGTGTCGGCAAACCTAGTATCGCCGGAGGCTTCGGGGCGGGCCGGGCTGTCGAGAGTGCGGTCGGTGCGGCGGCGCCGGAGCCGCTCGAACCGCGGCTCGACGAAGCCCATGAGACCCTGCCGGAAATACAGTACGACGATAATGAAGATGGTGGCGAGGATGACCTCCCAATAGCTGATCTCGTCGCGCAGGTCGGCGGTCAGGATGCCGATCAGGACGGCGCCGACGACCGGACCGTAGAGCGTCGCCCGCCCGCCGACCGCCGCCCAGATCACCAGATCGGCGGACAGGAGAAAACCGCAAAGCTGCGGCGTAACCAGGTTTTGCTGGGGCGCATAGAGGGCGCCGCCGATGCCGGCGAGCACACCGCTCAGGCCGAACACGGCGGCCTTCACGTTCTGCACCGCGAAGCCGCAGAAGCGCACCCGCTGCTCGTTCTGGGCGACCGCCCGCCAGACGACCCCGGCCGGCGCGCGGCGCAGCCAGGCGACGCCGAGGAGACAGACTGCCAGCGCAACTGCCGAAATGTAGTAGAGGTCGGTAAAATCGCTCAACCCGGGGAGGCCGGGGATGTTCTTGAGTCCGTTGAAGCCGCCGGTGACGTCGTTCCAGCTGTTCGCGATCTGGAAGGCGAGCAGGGTGAGCGCCAGCGTGATCATGGCAAAGAACGGGCCGCTCAGCGTCCGCCCGCGGAACACCAGCAGGCCGATGCCGTAGGCCAGCAGGCCCGGCGCCAGCGCCGCTCCCGGCAGCAGGAGCAGGAGCAGCCAGCTGTCCTTGAAATGGATCAGCGAGAGGCCGGAGAGATAGGCCGCCAGCCCGAAGAACATGGCCTGGCCGAGCGGCAGGAAACCGGCCTGGCCCCAGCACAGGCCGATGCCGAGCGACGCGATGGCGTAGAGAAAGTACAGCGCCAGCGTGTAGGCCCAGAATTCCCCGACCAACTGGGGCAGCACGGCGAGCGCCGCGACCAGGGCCGCGCTATGTCCGAGGAAAGAGGCCATTCGGGCGCAGCCAGAGGAAGAGGATCGCGATGATGAGCACGGTCGTATAGCCGTAGGTCCGGTCCAGGAAGGCGCTGACGACGCTCTCGACGCCGCCGATGACGCGGGAGCCGGAGATCAGGCCAACCAGGCTGCCGAGCCCGCCGACCACGAGCACGAAGAAGGATTTGAGGATGAAGTCCAGGCCCAGGGTCGGATTGACCGGCAGGAGCGGCGCCAGCATGACGCCGGCGAGCGCGGCGAGACAGCAGCCGAACACGAAGGTGTTGCGCGCCAGCCCCGTGACCGGGATGCCGACCGAGCCGGCGAGTTCCGGATTGTTGACCACCGCGCGGATGCGCCGGCCGGTGGCGCTGCGTACGAACCACCAGACCAGCCCGGCGACCAGCGCGATCGAGACGACCGTGAGCAGCAACCGGTAGGACGGATAGTCCGCGCCGATCACGTCGACGCTGCCGGTCAGCGGCGTGGCGACGCTGCGGAAGCCCCGGCCGTAGACCGCCTCGACGGCCTCGCGCAGCAGCATGCTCAGCCCCCAGGTCGCCAGCAGCGTATCGAACGGACGGGCGTAGAGCGGCCGCACGAGCAGCCGCTCGACAACCAGCCCGAGAACGGCGCAGACAAGGAGCGCCAGGGGCACGGCGGCGAGGAAGGGCAGGTTCTGGGCCTGGACGAAGAAGGCGCAATAGGCGCCGATCATGACGAACTCGCCATGGGCGAGGTTCATCACCCCGAGCAGGCCGAACACGACGGCGAGGCCGAGAACGACGACGGCCAGGGTGGAGACCTCGTACACCACATTCAGGATGTTGGTGGTGAGGATCGGATCCATCGGCGTCAGGGCTCCCGGCGCGGGTGCGGTTGCGAGAGAAGCGGCGGCGGCAGCCGGCGACCGGTCGGGCCGCCGCTACGAACTTCCGCCGGCCTGCCAGGAATTGATGACCGCGTCGCCGCTCACGACCCAGCCGAACCCGATCGAGAAACTGGCGAAGACGCTTTGCTCCATGTCCTCGCCCACATCCGCCGTGGCATCCGAAACGACGAACACCCGGTAGTCGCGCATATGCGCGTCGCGCGCCGTGCTCTCGACGCAGTGCCTGGTGCCGACGCCGCACATGTACAAGGTCGAGGCGCCGAGACTGCGGAGCACGGTTTCCAGGCGGGTGGCGTAGAAACCGCTGTAGCGGGATTTCTCGACGACGAAATCCCCTTCGGCCGGCGTCAGCTCCTCGACGATCTCGGCTTCCCAGGTGCCGGCAGCCACATAGTTGGCGTCCTTGAGCGCCGGCCAGACCTCCCGGATCAGAACGCCGCCGTCGCGATAGTCCGGACGGTAGACATATTTGAGATAGATGACCGGAACCTGCTCCCGATGCGCAGCGTCGATCAGCCGGCGGCAGCCGGGAATCGCCCGGCGCATGCGCTGCGGATCGTACTCGGGCGGCGTATTCATTTCCGGCCAGAGCCGTGCAAAGGCGCCTTCCGGGTGCAGGTAGGAATTCTGCATATCGACGACGATCACCGCGGAATCGGTCGCCGGAAGGCCGATGGCGGGTAATTCGGTCATGTCAAACGGCCTCCAGCGCTGGGGGCGCTATCGTCGCCGTCCCGGCCATTCCGGGCGGGCATACCGATGGATCGAACAGGCGCCCTGCCTGACATTCCTTACCGCATCGGGACCGGCCCTGTCATGAGCCGGTCACGGCAAAACAGCCGGAAACGCGGAAGGCGCCGGCCTTTCGGGCAGGACCGTTATCCCGGCACCCGCCCGCGCCGGCGGCCTGTGCCGGCGCGGACGAGACCGGAAACGGGATCAGCTGCAGGTCTGGCCGTGCGCCACCGCCTTGAAGCTCTCGACGATGTCGAAGCTCGTGCCCTTGCACTCGGCAAGGTACATGTCCTTGACGACGTGCCGGTTGGTCATCACGCCCGACCCGGTCGCGGTCCTGTATTGCAGGTTATTCGCCGCTGCCATCAGCTTGCCGGCATCCTTCGTGCCGCCCGCCTTCTCGACCAGCGCCTTGGCGCAGTAGACGCCGGAATAGACGTCTGCACCGAGCATGCTGAGCGGCGGCGGCTTGGGCGCGAAGGCCTTGGCGAAGCCTGCCTTGAACTTGGCGTTGGGCTCGCTCTTCTCGTTCACGAAATAGGACATCGCGCTGTACAGGCCGGCGCTGTTCTCGGCGCCGATGCCGAACAGGGTCAGCTCCTCCAGCAGGTAGGAGACGCGCTTGATCGACTTGTCCAGGCCGAAGCCGGCGAAGGTCCGGTTGAAGTTGACATTGTCGCCGCCGACCAGGGTGATGACCACGAGATCGGGCTTCTTCGCCTTGATCCGTGTCACCGCATCCTCGAACTTGTTCGGCGCGCCAAGCGGGAGATATTCCTCGCCGACCACCTTGCCGCCGGCCGCCGCGATGTATTTCTTCGCCTGCTCGTTGGTCTTGTGCGGCCAGACATAGTCGTTGCCGATCAGATAGTAGCTCTTCGCGCCCAGGGTTTTCGCCAGCCAGGAGATCGAGGGCTGGACCTGCTGCTGGGGCGTATCCGCCGTCACATAGACGTTGGGGTTGCATTCCCCGCCTTCGTAGAGCGGCGTGTAGACGTAGGGCACCCGGCCCTTGAGCGCCGCGACGATCGCCTCGCGCACCGCACTGTTGTGCGAGCCGAGCACGAGATCGACCTTGTCGCGCAGCATCAGCCGGATCGCCGCCTTGGCGGCCTCGGCCGGGGTTGCGCCGCCGTCGGCCGGGATGACCGTCACCTTGCGGCCGCCGATGCCGCCGCCGGCGTTGATCTGGTCTATGGCCAGCTTGGCGCAGGCGGTTTGCGTCGGCCCGAACAGCGAGGCCGGACCGCTCAACGCCAGAAAAGTGGCCATCTTGAATTCACCGGCAGCCCGTGCGCCGGTCAGGACGGCCGGTGCGGCGACGGCCGCGCCTGTGCCCACCGCGCCGGCGACGAAGCGGCGGCGCGAAATCGGATTGAGGATTTTGGTCATGACGTTCACTCCCTGTTGATAGGTTCGATTGCCACCTGGGGGGACCGGCGGTTCATTCGCCGGTCCCGCTTGAAGCCGGTGCCGGCGTAGCCGGCAGGATTTCTTCGACCGCGGCGCTCAACGCCAGCAGGGCGCGGTCGCTGCCCGCCGGGCCGTCGAGTTCCATGCCGATGGGCAGGCCGTCGGCGGACAGGCCGGCCGGCAGGGTGACGCCGGGGATGCCGGCGACGCTCGACGGGCTGGTGTTGCGGATGAAGGTGAGGAAGGTCGGTACCGGCTCGCCGTTCAGCTCGACGGTCTCGTCCTCGCCGATCTGGGCAGCGGGCAAGGGCGTCGTCGGGAAGATCGCCGCCAGAACGTCGTTCGCCGCGAACCAGTCGGCGTAGGCGGCCTGGAGCGCCGGCCGCGTCGCGTCGAGCGCCTCGCGATAGACCGTCTCCGGGATCGCGCCCTCCGGCGTCGTCAGGCTCTGCAACAGGCCGGCGACGTCCGGGCTGGCGGCGGCGCCCGCCAGGGCGGGGTAATCGATCGGCAGCCCGTGGCCCGACAGGTAGCGGTTCAGGTCGACGACTGTTTCGTAGAGCGCGATCGGGAAGCCCGCCGCCTCGTCGAGTTTCGGCACGTCCGGCATATCCGCCTCGACCAGCACGGTGCCGGCCGCGGTGAGGGCAGCCAGCGCTTCTTCGGCCACGCGGGCGGTTTCGGGATGCAGGTTCTCGAAGAAATGGCCGCGGGGAACGCCGATCCTTGCGCCCGCCAGAGCGGTCGCCGCAAGGCCGTCCGGTTCGTTCGTGACGACGCTGTCGAACAGGGCGAGATCCTCGACCGAACGGGCCAGCGGGCCGGCCGTATCGCGGGTGCGGGAGATCGGCACAATACCGGCCTGGCTGTAGCGGCCGGTGGTCGGACGCAGGCCCGCCACGCCGCACAGGGCAGCCGGGATGCGCACGGAGCCGCCGGTGTCCGAGCCCAGGGCGACCGGCGCCATGCGCGCCCCGACCGCGGCGCCTGAGCCGCCGCTGCTGCCGCCGGGAATCCGGTCGGGACCGTACGGGTTGCGCGCGGGACCGAAAGCGCTGTTGTTCGAGGTAATGCCGAAGGCCAGCTCGTGCATGTTGAGCTTGCCCATGATTAGGGAATTATATACGACAGTCACTTTTTCCTTGAACATGCCGCCGTCCGTCCCTATATTATAATCACGAAACAGAGGGACGGACAATGGCTCACAACGCACCCGGCAAGCATCATCGCGAAGGCATCAGCCTCAAGAAGCTGATCGGCATGTTCCCGAACGACGACGCGGCCCGCAAGTGGTTCGAGTCGAAGCTCTGGCCGCAAGGCCCGTACTGCCCGCGCTGTGGATCGTTCAACGTGCAGTCGAACATCAAGCACAAGACGATGACGCACCGTTGCCGGGACTGCAAAGGCCAGCCGATGTTTTCGCTCAAGACGGGCAACATCATGGAAGGGTCGAAGCTCGGCTTTCAGACTTGGGCCATCGCCGTCTATCTGGTCACGGTGAACCTGAAAGGCGTATCGAGCATGAAGCTGCATCGGGATCTGGAAATCACGCAGAAATCAGCGTGGTTCCTGTCGCACCGGCTGCGCAAGGCCATGGAAAGCGGCAAGCCGCTGTTCGCCGGGCCGACCGAGGCGGATGAATTCTATGCCGGCGGCAAGGAAGGCAACAAGCACGCCGCCAAGAAGCTGAACGCAGGCCGCGGCACGGTCGGGAAGGTTCCGGTCGCCGGGCTGCGGGACCGGGCCACGGGCAAGGTCAAAGCGCAGGTCGTTCCCGACACGACGCGGGAGACGCTGCACCGCTTCGTGACCGAGCACACGGCGGAAGGCTCGACTGTCTACACGGATGAGGCGGTCGCCTATCGCGGGCTGCCGAACCGGACGCACGAAACCGTCCGCCACAGTGCCGGGGAATACGTCAAGGGCATGGCGAGCACGAATGGGCTGGAATCCTTCTGGGCCACGATCAGCCGCAGCCATGACGGCGTGTTCCACCACTTTTCGCCCAAGCACCTGCCCCGGTACGTCGGAGAGTTCGCGACCCGCCACAATCTGCGCGATCTCGACACAATCGACATGATGTCGGCGATCGCCGCGGGCGGGGTCGGCAAAAGGCTCCGGTATCGCGAACTGATCGCCGATAACGGGCTGGGATCGGGGGCCCGGTCATGAGCGCCCAGAATTGGGTGGTCGCGCGAGCCAACTGCACGCCCGCTGACAACATGACCGAACTGGTGAAGCGGCTGAAAAAGGATATCCGGTCCTACAACGGCTTATCTTCGGACAAGCGGGGCAAGCGCCAGTTCAAGGCCGATCTCGAGAACGGCGAGCTGGTCATCCGGCGAATGGTCGAGTCACCGGTGAATACCGGCGGGCACTACGTCGTCGAGGACGAGGACTATATCGGCGATGTTATCCGGGTGCGGCGCGACGACGCCACAATCACCGCCTGCCGGGCCGACAAGGCGCATGTTGAGATCGTCCCGGACTGGAACCCGGAAACGCAGGCGTGCGACCTCAAGATCGACGGCAAGCCTCTCCCCGTCTGGCGCGTCAGCGAGTTGATCCTCGGCGAGTTTCTGTTCGAGTCCTGATATGCCCGCCAACTGGCGCAACCGGACGCTCTGGACCGGCGATAACCTCGATATAATGCGAGGGATGAACAGCGAGTCGGTGGACCTGCTGTACCTCGATCCGCCGTTCAACAGCAACCGGGACTATGCCGCGCCGATAGGCTCGGAAGCCGCCGGGGCGGCGTTCAAGGATACCTGGACGCTTTCGGACGTTGACCAAGCCTGGCACGGCGAGATAGCCGACCGGGCGCCCGCGCTGTACGCCATCATTGACGCCGCCGGCGTCGCGCACGGCAAGGGCATGAAGTCCTACCTGATCATGATGGCGGTGCGGTTGCTGGAAATGAAGCGGCTGCTGAAGGAGACGGGCAGCATCTATCTGCACTGCGACCCCACGGCGTCCCACTATCTCAAGATGCTGATGGACTCGATCTTCGGGGGGGGGCGGTTCAGGAACGAGATCGTTTGGTTCTACAGACGTTGGCCTTCCAAACAGAAGAATTTTCAGCGGATGCATGACATCGTTCTGCGATACGCGAAGGGCGATGATGTCATTTGGAACCAGCTATTCGACCCGTTGAGCGATGAAACGCTCAAGAGGATCAAGGGCGGCAAGAAGATCGTGACATTTCACGATGAGGAAACCGGGAAAAAACGCATTCGCGCGACTGGCGAAAAATCGAAGGGCGTTCCCATGCGGGATGTTTGGGAGATCAAGCAAATCGTCGGCCCGTCTGCCGAGCGCGTCGGCTATCCGACGCAGAAACCGCTGGTGCTACTCGACCGGATCATTCGGGCCAGCTCCAATCCGGGCGACATGGTGCTTGACCCGTTTTGCGGCTGCGCTACGGCGCTGGTAGCCGCCGACAGGCTCGACCGGGAATGGGCCGGGATCGACCTGTCGCCGCTGGCGGCCCGGCTGGTCCTGAAGCGCCTCCGGGACGACAGAGGCCCGCTGTTCGACGACGTGCACCATCGGGAAGACGTGCCGGCCCGGACGGACCTCGGCGACCTGCCGAACTATCGAACGCACAAGCACACGCTGTTCGGGCGGCAGGAAGGCATCTGCGCGGGCTGCCGCGTGCTGTTCCCGTTCCGCAACATGACGGTGGATCACGTCGTGCCGCGGGCCAAGGGCGGGCAGGACAACTTCGACAATCTCCAACTGCTGTGTGCGGCGTGCAACTCCATGAAGGGCGCGCGCTCGCAGGAGGAATTTGTCGCCAGACTCAAGGCGGAAGGAATCAGGACATGACCGCAAAGCGGAAGCGCAAGCCGAAACCGAAGCGCAAGAAACCGCCGATCCCGCCGCCGGTCGAACTGCCGGAGCCGCGCACGGTGCGGTTGCGCCCGGCCTCGATCTATCCGACAAAGGCGGAACTGGAAGAGCCTGTCAGGATCGACGCAACGCCGGACGAACTAGCGGCGGCGATCCTGCGGCCCGTGCGGATCGTGACGGACAAGGACGCCTGACAGAAAAGCCCCGTGCGGTTGCGGGACCGGCACGGGGCGAAGACGATGCGTTATCTCAGGGAGGAGAATCCACGCGCAACCCTTCTAGCAGGGAGTGTGCGACATGACCAGCGCCGAGATTATACCCTTCGTCCAACCATCGGAGCCGGTGAGGGCTGACGCTGCGGAGTCGGATGCAGATAATCCTCAACCGCCTGCTCAAGAAGTTCTGCAAGCTGCTTCGCCGCCGGCGGAGACAGAGCAAACGGAAATGGCCACTCATTCCCGGGGTCAAGGAATTGCACGACGATCATTTCGCCCTCTGCGTCCAGTTCCGCTTCCAAGGCCGACACAGGACGAATGGGATGACCTGAATCGTCGGATTCAGGCAAGTTACGCGAATCGAGGGGATTAGGCACTGTCTTCACGGCTGACTCTCCATGCTTGGCGGGCCGTTGACGGCGCGGCGCGTCTTACGCTACATGGAGCATAGACGGGGCGCGGCCGGCCTCGGCTCGCAAGGTTTCCACAACGCCCCTGGGGACTCCCATCCTTGGGGGCGTTGGCGTTCTAGGGCGGCGAGATTGGCGGGTCAATCGCCCGGCCGTCGGGTCGGGGCGGCGGCCATTTCAGCGAAGCCGCCGCCCCTGCGGACTGCGCGAGTTCGGAGGCCAGCGCAGCCCGGTGCTGGACCCGGACGCCTAGACGTACCACAGATGGCGTTCGGCCATCCGCTCCCGAAATTCCTTCTGCGATTCCGGTTCCGGCGCGGCTTTCGGCTTGGCCGGGACGCGGACCATCTCTTGCGGGAACCGCGCCATTTCGTAGGTCGCTGCCGCTACAGCGCGCTTCGCCTCGGCTGTCAGCTTGCGCTGTCCCTCCAAGGCGCGCCGCCCGGCTTCCAGTATCGCCTGCCGATCCCGTCGCGCGGCGCGGACAGCTTCGGCAAGTGCAGCGGTGCCGCCGAGTCCGGTGATAGAGGTGCGGGCGGAAAGGCGGACAGGTTCGGGCTGTTGAGTCACCGTCATTGCGGTCACCTCCTTCATGCGGAGGGCGCACTTGACGGTTCAGGGGAATCGTCCTATTTCCCCGGTGCGATTGATCCATCAAGTTTCGCCCTGTTTCATGCAGGACTGACCCCACTGTGAACGCCGCGCTCTGGCAAGCGCGGCGTCACGCATTTTGGGGCTGGGGCAGAGATAGTCGCCACATCTAGCGCGTCAAGCGGCTAGTGACTTTCGTATATAATTCCCCATGATTATGGCGCCTTCGTCGATCAGCCGCTGGACCACGGGCGCATTGCGTGCCGGCCGGTGGTCGCGCAGCCCGGGCGTACCGCCGGTCGTCGGCATGCCGTCCGTATCGAAATTGTCCTTCACCGGCACCGGCAGCCCGCGCAGCCGGCCGCCCGACTGCTGGGCCGCGCGCTCCGCCTCTTCCAGCACTTGTTCGGGATCGAGATGGATGAAGGCATTGAGCCCGGCCGCGGCTTCGCATTGCGCGAGCAGGGCTTCGGCATATTCGCGCGGCGAAATGCGTCCGGCGCCTATTTCGCGCAGCGCTTCCGATGCCGTCCAGTCCGTCGGATTGCTCACGTTGGGGTCCCCTTGTTCGGTTCGACCTGCGGAAAGGTCTGCCGGATGGTGAATTCGACGCCGTCGGCTTCGGCAAGGTGCATGTCCTTGACGAAATGCCGGCCGACCATGCGCATCCGGCCGCGCGGCCCGGTCATCTCCAGGCCGTCGGCAACCCGGCCCAGTTTTTCGACGTCGAGGCTGCCGGCGGCGGACACGATCCGGTGCAGGAACATCAGCCCCTCGTAGCATGACTGGCCGATCGAGTTCAGCACCGGCGCGTGCGGGCCGAACCGGCTCCGGTAGCGGCGCACGAACGCCTCGTTCTCGGGGTAGGGCAGGTTCGCGAAATAGGCGGCGCTGGACAGCAGCCGCCGGCTGCATTCGGGGCCGATACCGAGAACCGTGTTTTCTTCCGTCAGAAGGCCCAGCCGCCAGATCCGCTCGTCGAGGCCGGCGCGGGTGAAGGCCCGGTGGAAAATCACGGCGTCGCTGCCGATCAGCGTCACGATCAGCGCGTCGGGCCGCAGCCTGCTGATTTCGCCGATGACGGCGTCGAAATCCTCGGTCTCGAGCGGCACCATCGTCTCGCCGGCGATCTCCGCCTCCTGCCCGGCAAGCAGCCGGTGCGCCATGCGATGCACGTCGCGCGGCCAGCGGTAGTCGTTTCCGATCAGGTACCAGCGGCGGGCGCCGAGATGCGATTTCATCCAGGGCAGTACCGGCGCCAGCTGCTGATAGGCAGTCTCGCCGAGAAAGAAGACGCCCGGCTCATAGGCGTCTCCTTCGAAGATCGGCGTGTAGACATAGGGCAGCCGGCGGCCGATTCGCGGTCCGAGAATTTCGCGCACGCCGCTCGGGTGGGTGCCGATCAGGGCGGCGACGCCGTCTTCCTCGATCAGCCGCTCGCCTTCCCGGGCCGACGCGGCGAACGACATGCCGCCGTCGCCGACGACGACCTGGACGCGCCGGCCGAGCAGTCCGCCGTGCGCGTTGATCTCCTCGGCGGCCAACTGGGCGCAATACCGGCCCGACGGCCCGTGCAGGCCGCTCGAACCGCTGATCGGCAGCAGCAGGCCGACTCGAATGAGCCGCTGTTCGTGCGCCGAGGCGGCCGTGCCCGACGGCGCGCGCCGGCCCCGCCGGTCGGCAAGACGCCCCGACGCCCCGTCATGCGCCGCGCTGTCGACAATCGGCCTGTCCAGTATGCCGACCGACCGGTCCAAGGCGTGCGTTCCTCCCTGCAGCTTTCGGCCCTGTCCGCCATGTCGGCGCGCCCGGCCGCCTCGGCGAAAACCCGTCGGGCCTTTTTGCTTGATCTCTTCGCGATGCAACCATATTTTCCTTGAAATGTAAAATATTAAAAAGGCAACGATTTACGCATGGACCGCCCGCCCGACAGCGCCAATCCGGCTCCGGAGACCCTGACGGAACTGATCCTGCGGGCCAGCGCCCAGGTCAGCAGCACCCTCGGGATTCGGCTGAAGCCCCTGGGGGTTCAGGTCGATGAAATGCGGGTCCTGCACGCCCTGAACGCGACCGGGAGCGCCGCCGGCGGGCTGAGCATGACCGAACTGTCGGAGGCCCTGGTCATCGGCGGGCCGACTCTCACCCGGATAGCGGACCGGCTGGTCAGCGAGAATCTGGTCTATCGCGCGCCGGACCCGCACGACCGGCGCCGGGTCAGGCTGCACCTTACCGATACCGGCGCGGCCTGCGCCGCCGAGGCGGCCGAGGTTGTCGCGGACATGCAACAACTGCTGACCGCGCGCTTTGCCGAACTGGACCTGGACGATCTGTCGTCGGCCCTGGCGCGAACGGCCTCGCCGCTGAAAGATTGATCCGCCGCCCTTCGCCTTCCCGAGATCCGGCCCCTCGCCGTTTCGCCGCCCGGAATGAATCCGGCCGGGGCAAGCCATTGTTTCGATCCCGGCTCCTTGATAGGATTGGTGGGTGACAACGGGCATGGCGTCCGGCCGGAAGAGCCGGACGAAATCGCGAAACGTACAGGAGATTCGCCACGCCGCAGCCGGCCGGTTGCGGAGCGCCTCTGTCCTAAGCCGCGAGCCTTACGTCCGATGAAGCGCGCAGAAGTCATCGGGATAGCGGAAGGATGTTGAACGTCACGACCGAGCGGTTCGGCAATGTTCTTGCCGTCCACGTCGAAGGACGCATCGACAGCGCAAATTTCGGCCGGTTTCTGGACGCGATGAAATCCGGGATCGAAGAGAGCGACCGCGCGGTCATCGTCAACATGGAGCGGCTGGTCTACATAGGCAGCGAGGGCCTGCGCGCCCATCTGGTGACGGCCAGGTTTCTTCAGGAACGCGACGCCAGGCTGGTTTTCTGCTGTGTCGCGGATCATATCCGCGGCGTCTTCGAGTTGACCGGGATGGACAAGATCGGGACGTTTTTCGCAACGAAGAACGACGCGTTTGCCTCTTTGAACCTGCAGGAGCAAGCTTCCCGCCGACTGTAGGTCCCGGACGGTTTCGCGCCGTTGCGCTGCGGCAAACCGGCAGACCGATTCCGCCTGATCCGCAGCCGGCGCGACTCCGGCAATTTACGGACGCCCAGGAGCGGACATCCAATGCGGACATGCAATTGCGTGCGCGCGCCATTCCCGGTAAGAGTGCCGGCAGGTGCGGCGGCGGCCGGCGCAAGGCCCGGTCGGGTCCGCCGTGCGGATCCTTAGAGAAAATCTCCGAATGGGAGGAAACGATATGACGATCAAGCAGACAGGCCGGAGCCTGGTGCTGGCAGGCGTCGCAGCGGCAGTCCTCGCGGCTCCGGCAATGGCGGCCGGCGCCAAGATCGGCTTTCTCGGCGGCATCACCGGCCCGATCCAGGGCGCGGTCCCGCCGATCATCGACGCCGCACGCCTGGCGGTGAAACATGTCAACGACCAGGGCGGCATCCTGGGCGGCAAGCTGAGCATGGTGCTCGGCGACTCGAAATGCGATCCGCAGAGCTCGGTCGGCGCCGCCAACAAGCTGGTGAATGTCGAAAATGTCGCCGGCATCGTCGGCGCCCTGTGCTCCGGCGCGACCATCGGCGCAGCCAATGCCGCGGCGGTTCCTGCCGGCGTCGTGATGATCTCGCCGGCCTCGACCTCGCCGGCGATCACCACGCTGAAGGACAAGGACTTCATCTTCCGCGTCGCGCCGTCGGACAGCTTCCAGGGCAAGGTCCTGGCGCGCGCCGTCCTGGCCCGCGGCATCAAGAAGGTCGCTCTTACCTATGTGAAGAACGACTACGGCAAGGGGCTGGCCGACAATTTCCGCAGCGAATTCAAGAAGGGCGGCGGAACGATTGCCGGCGATCAGGCGCATGAGGACAAGAAGAGCTCCTACCGGTCCGAACTGGCGACGCTGAGCAAGGGCGGGGCCAAGCATCTCGTGCTGGTGGGCTATCCGCAATCCTCGGCCCCGGTCATCATCCGCCAGTCCCTGGAAGGCGGCCTGTTCGGCAAGTTCATCGGCCCGGAAGCGATCTATGACGCGAAAATGTGGAAGACCGTCGGGATCAAGAATCTCGAGGGCCTGTTCTACACGCGCCCGTCTTCGCCGTCCGGCCCGGCGCTCGACGCATTCAACGCCGCGATGAAGAAAGCGTATCCCAAGAGCGCTGGCGGGCTGTTCGTGCCGCAGACCTATGACGCAGCCTTCGTTCTCGCGCTTGCAATCGCCAAGGCCGGCTCGACCGACGGCACCAAGGTGCGCGACGCCCTGCGCGCCGTCGGCAACGGCAAGGGCATGAAGATCCTGCCCGGCCAGTGGAAGGAAGCGCTCGCGGCCATCAAGGCCGGCAAGGACATCGATTATGCCGGCGCCACTGGCGACATCGATTTCGACAAGGACGGCGACGTCGCCGGCTCGTACAACCAGTGGGAGGTCAAGGGCGGAAAGGCCGTCGATCTCGGACCGGCGAAGTAGCTGCCAGCCCACCCGGAATTATCGAGCCCCGGTTCTTCGGAACCGGGGTTTTTCTTTCGGTGTCGCGGTCTCGTTGCGGTCGTCGTGCTAGCTAGGAAGCAGCGGTCGCCACGGTCGGTCGCGGCACCGGCGCCTCCTTGATCGGCAGGTGGATCAGGGCGGCGAGAACGCCGAGCGCCACACCCATCCACCAGACGACCTCATAGCTGCCGGAGGCATCGTAGAGGATGCCGCCCAGGTAAACGCCCAGGAATCCGCCGATCTGGTGGCCGAAGAACACGACTCCGAACAGCCCGGACATGTATTGCATGCCGAAGAACTGCGCGACCAGGCCCGTGGTCAGCGGCACGGTCGACAGCCAGAGCAGGCCGAGGAAGGCGGAGAAAATATAGACCGACCAGACCGAAAGCGGCGTCAGGATAAAGACGGCGATCACGGCGGCGCGCAGGAAATAGATGGCGGAGAGCGTACCGCGCTTGCTGAACTTGCCGCCCAGCCATCCGGCGCCGAAGGTTCCGATCAGGTTGAAGGCGGCGATCAGGCTCAGGGACACGCCGCCCACCCACAGGGGCAGGTCGGCATCCTGGAGATGCTTGGGCAGGTGGGACTGTATGAACGCGACGTGAAATCCGCAGACGAAGAACCCGGCGCACAGCAGCAGATAGCTGCGATAGCCCAAGGCTTCGGCAAACGCCTCGCGGGCGGTCTGGTCCGGCTGGCCGGCTTCCGGCGCGCCCTTGCCGGTCACGGCGAGGGTCAAGGGCACGATGGCCAGCAGAAGGCATGCCAGGATGTAGAGCGAAGTCTGCCAGCCATAGGCGTCGATCAGATAGGCGGCGAGCGGAACCAGCACGAGCTGGCCGACCGAACCCGAGGCGATGCCGACGCCGAAGGCGAGCGAGCGTCTTTCAGGGGTAACCTTGCGTCCGAATGTGGCAACGACGATGGTGAAGGAGGCGAAGGCGACGCCGACGCCGATCAGCACGCCAGCCGTGACATGCATCGCGATCGGCGCCGTGGAATGCGGAATCAGCGCCAGGCCTGCGGCGTAGACGATCGTGCCGAGCGCAAGCGATTTTCCGGCGCCGTACTTGTCGGCGAAGGTTCCCGCAAACGGCGCCGCGGCGCCCCAGACCAGGTGCTGAATCGCCAGCGACAGGCTGAGGATCGCGGTCTGGTTGTCGAAGAACGACACGCTGATGTCGTTCATGTACAGGCCCATGCCGGCGCGCGAACCGAAGCTGATCGCGCCGATCAGGCAGCCGCAGGTGATCAGCAGCCACAGCGGAACGGTAAGGGGGGCGAATTTCGGCAAGATATCTCCACTCGATACGCAACGCCGCCGCGGATGTCGGCCGCCTGCGCGCTACATAGCTGCGAACCGGCAGCGGACAATTCTCCGTGTTGTCCCGGCGGGCGCATGGTCCTGTCCCTGTCGGCGCATGGTCGCCCGGAAGCGGCCCGGCTCGGCCGCTTAATCGGTTTTGTTTTTCCCCAGTTTCATCCACATGGTGGGCAATTTTGGCAATAAATCATGAACAAAAAGGGAAAAATCAAATTACCCGTTGACGAATCGACGTTAAGGATACTGTATTCAATAGATGTCGATCGAAGCTCTGCAACGACCGCAATCATTGCGCCAGCAGGTGTACGAGCGCCTGCGGACGGCGCTGCGCGCCGGCGAATACCGCCCGAACCAGCGCCTGACCGAGATCGGCATTGCCGAGGCGCTGGGCGTATCGCGAACCCCGGTGCGCGAGGCGCTGGGCCTGCTCAGCCGGGAGGGCTTGCTGTCGTCGATGCCGCACGGCGGGTTCAAGGTGCCCGATCTGCAGGTCGACGATCTCAACGACATCTTCGAACTGCGCTATCTGCTCGAGCCCTATGCCGCCGGCCTGGCGGCCCGCAACGCCTATCACGAGGGCGTAACGGGCATGCATGTCGCGATCCAGACCGAGAAGCAGTGCCTGATCGATTCCGACAACATCGCCTTCGTGCAGGCGAGCCAGGATTTCCGCAGCCGGCTGTTTGCGATGGCCGGAAACCGCCGCCTGGCCGCGGCGATTTCCCAGGTTGAAGGCCATGTCCAGTTCGTCCGCAGCGAGACCTTCGACGACTGGAAGACCCGCACGGTCCTGATTTCGGCGCAGGAGCAGATCCTGGAGGCGGTGCGGCTGCGCGACGCCGAGGCGGCCGCCAAGGCGATGCGCGCGCTGCTCACGACGACCAAGAACACGCTGCTGGCTGCGATGCAGCAATACAAGGTCGACGACGCGCCGGACGTCTACTACTGATCTTCTTCCAGTACTACTGCTCTTCTTCCAGATTCGCTGACAGACTCCCGAGGGCCGCGGCGCCGTTTCCGCTATGCGCCTTCGTTGCCGAAGCGCCTTGTTCCGCATTGTCTTGCTGTGGGATGATTGCGGGCACCAACCGGAAAGGGAGGAGTCCGATCATGCCGAGAACCAACTCCACCGGAGCGCTTCTGGCCGTTGCCGGAATGACGGCCATGCTTTCAGCCGGCGCGACCGGAGCGTCTGCCCAGGTGAAACTGAATCTGGTCTATCCGTTCCCGGATTTCCTTATCTACACCAAGCAGTGCAAGCAACTCGCCGCCGACATCACCAAGGCGGCCAAAGGCAAGCTTGCGATCAATGCGCTGCCGTTCAACTCGATCAAGATGTTCCAGCAGCCGCCCGCCGTCCGCAAGGGCCGGGTCGATCTGATGTGCACGCCCTACGCCTTCTTCGCCCGCGCGGTGCCGGAGAACGAGGCGGTGTCGACGTCCGCCTCCGACCCGGCGACCGTTCGCGCCAATGGCGGCCTCGCCATGCTGGACGAGATTCAGCAAAAGTATTTCGGCGTGAAGAATCTCGGCTGGACGTCTTCGGGCGGGCGCTTTCGCATTTACATGGAGAAAGCACCCAAATTCGACAACAAGGGCATGCTGGACCTTGCCGGCGTGAAGCTGCGCGACAACCCGATCTACGGCGCGTTTTTCCGCGCCATGGACGCGACGACCCATCCGTTGCCGGCAACGCAGGTCTACTCCGCATTGGAGAAAGGCGTGGTGAACGCCGCCGCCTGGGCCACCATCGGCCTGAAAGGCATGAAATGGGACAAGTTCCTGCGCCATGCGGTGGAGCCGGAATTCTATCACACCGATATGGGTTGGTTCATGAACCTGAAGAAGTGGACCAGCCTTGACGCCGGCCTCCAAAAGCTGATCCAGGACATGGTGATCGCCAACGAGCTGGCGGTGCGCAAGGTTCTTCTCGAGGAAGCGAAGAAGGAGCGGGCGACGCTTGCCAACGAAGGCATGAAGTTCCACGCCGTACCGGCGGCCGCGGTCTATTCGAAGCTGGCGATCGATTCGGCCTATGCGCGCATGGTCGATCGCCTGAAGAAGGCGAAGCGCCCGACCGGCCATGTCGCAAAGCTGCGAAAGCTCTGGCAGCAGCAATAGACCGGCCCGGATAACCGATTCCCCGAATTAGGGGGCACTGTCCGATGGCAGGGGACGGCGGCGCCGGCAATCGGACCGCCGCCGCTTCCTTGCCGCTGCGCCGCCGCTGCGCGGCAGTCTTCCCGCCCGTGTGTGCGGCGCCGGCCGCCACCTTTCGCGCTGTGGGAACCCGATGACCTTCCTGCGCGCCGTCGATAGAGCCTGGGCCGGCCTGCTGTGGTCCATGATGGCGCTGGCCGCGCTCTACATCGGCTTCATCATGCTGGCGATCGTCTACATGACGATCTTCCGCACTGCGGGCTGGGCCTACAACCAGTTCGTCTTCACGCTGATCGAGTACGGATTTCTTTACATCCTTTTTCTGGGGTCTCCCTGGCTCGTTCGGACCCGGGGCCATGTCTATATCGAACTGCTGACCGCGGCCGTCCCCGAGCGCAGCCGAAAGGTCCTGTCCCGCGGCATCGCCGCCCTGTGCGCTGCGATCTGCCTCGTCTGGGTCTGGTACACCTGGGGCATTTTCATCGAGCATGTCGAAGACCCGCTCGCCTTCGACGAACTCCGCGACGATCGCGGTATGCGGCTGTGGACGGTTACCGTCGCCTATCCGGTCGGCTTCCTGTTCATGGCGGTCGAGTTTGTCCGCTTCGTCTTCGGCCGGAACACCATGCACAGCGGCGAAGCCGGCGTCGGCAGCGACCGGGTGGAGCTCGAGGAAACCCGGCGCGGCCTGACGGAAGCCCGCTAGATGGAGTGGTACTGGATCCTTCTGGCGCTGTTCGGCTCCATCCTGTTCCTGATGTTCGCCGGCCTGCCGGTCGGTATCGCCTTCATCGCGGTCAATACGGTTGCCGCCTTCTTCATCTTCGGCCGGTTCGGCGATTTCGATACCCGGGTCCAGTCGGCCATCGGCCAGCATGTCGACAACGCGTTCGGCAATATGGCGATTTTCGCCATCGTGCCGATTCCGATGTTTCTGCTCATGGGCGAGCTGTTCTTCCATACCGGCCTAGCCAACCGGATGTTCAACGCCGTCGAGAAGCTGATGGGCCGGGTGCCGGCGCGCCTGTCCTACGTCACCGTGGCGGGCGGCACGGCCTTCGCCACGCTTTCCGGCTCATCGATGGGCTCGACCGCCCTGCTCGGCACGCTGATGGTGCCGGAGATGGCCCGGCGCGGCTACAAGAAGAGCATGTCGATCGGCCCGATCCTGGGCACCGGCGGCCTCGCCATGCTGATCCCGCCGTCGGCGCTCGCGGTGCTGCTTGGCACGCTGGCGGAGATCGATATCGGCAAGCTGCTGATCGCCGGCGTCGTGCCCGGCCTCCTGCTCGCCGTGTTCTATGCGATCCTGATCTTCATCCGGGCGACGCTCGATCCCGAAGCCGCGCCGTTCTACGATGTCGAGACGGTGCCGGTCAGCCAGCGCATCCTGCTCTTTCTGCTGGATGTGCTGCCGATGATCTCGATCATCGGTTTCGTCATCGTCCTGATCATGGGCGGGGTGGCGACGCCGTCTGAGGCGGCCGCCTACGGCTCGGTCGGCGTCATCCTGCTGGCGGTCGGCTACCTGTTCGCGGTGCCGTTGCTGCGCGGAGATTTTCGGCAGGCGCTCGCCTTCGGGCCGCACTTCGCGGTGGCGATGTGGAAATCGCTCTGGGGCGCCGGGCGGGTGACGGTGATTGCGCTGATGATCCTGTTCGGCTCGTCCCTGTTCTCCAACGTGCTGGCGGCCTCGGGCTCGAGCGCGGCGCTGATCGAGTGGGTCGCGGGTTTCGACGTCTCGCCCTATGTCATGCTGCTGATGATGTTCGGCATCCTGCTGCTGCTCGGCATGTTCATGGACCAGCTTGCCATGATGCTGCTGACGGTGCCGATCTTCTTCCCGATCGTGCAGGGGCTGGAATTCGGGCTGGCGCCGGAAGTCAAGCTGATCTGGTTCGGGGTCATCATGCTGCTGGCGATGGAGATCAGCTTCACGACGCCGCCCTTCGGCCTCTTGCTGTTCGTCATGCAGGGCGTCGCGCCGCCCGGCACCCGCTTCGGCGAAATCTGCCTCGCCGCGCTGCCCTTCATGGGCTGCGCCCTGCTGCTCACCCTGCTGATCGTGATCTTCCCCGCGCTCGCGGTGTGGCTGCCCTGGCTGGGAGGGTAGGGGGCGGTCCCCTCACGCCGCCCCGTCCGGCTCGTTTAGCGCGGGTATCATGTCGTCGGGCCTTGCGCGGATCATGTCCATGAGCTCGCGCTGGACCTTTTCGGCGCCCGGGTCGTTCCAGCGGTTGTCCATTTCCTGCGGATCGTTCGCCAGGTCGTAGAGTTCGCCAGAATCGGACAGGGCCTCCCAGGTCAGCTTGTGGGTCTTCGTGCGGACGCAGCGCAGGGAAAGCTGCACGCCGGCCCGGTTCGGATGCAGTTCCCATTCGTTATAGGCATAGTCCCGGCCCGCACCGGTGCGCCCGCCGTTCTCCCCGGCGACCTCGATCAATGGGCGCAGGCTTGTCGAGTGGCGGGCGTTGAGGCCGGTCGCGCCCGCCCAGTCCGCGCCTGCCCAGTCCAGGAATGTGGCAGGCAGATCGATGGTCGAGACCGGGTCGCCGACGACTCGGCCGGCCGGGACGCCCGGGCCGCGCAGGATCAGCCCGACGCGCAGCAATCCTTCGTAGTGCATCGGGCCTTTCAGGATCAGTCCGTGGTCGCCCAGCCAGTCGCCGTGGTCCGACGAGTAGACGACGATGGTGTTGTCCGCCTGGCCGCTCTCGGCAAGGGCGATCAGGATGCGGCCGACATGATGGTCGATCAGGGAGATCTGGCCGTAATAGTTGGCGATCAGATGGCGGAGCTGCCGGTCGCTCTGGAACGGGATCCGGCTGTACTGCGCGCGGAGCTCCGCGAATTCGCCCTCGATCTTCTTCTCGACGATTTCCCGGTGCCACCAGGGCCGCCGGTCGAAATCGCGGGTCCGGTGCGCCGGCAGGTCCACGTCGTCGGGGTGGTGCAGGGTGCACCAGGGCTCCGGTGCGTCGAACGGATGGTGCGGGTCCGGGAAACTGGCCCAGACGCACCAGGGCGTTTCGTTTCCCTGCCGGATAAAGTCAATGGTGCGGTCGCCGACCCAGGCGCTGTTGTGCCAGGCCTCGGGCAGTTTCGAATTCCAGGTCTGGGCGGCGAGCCCGCCGGTCTCCCGGAAATCGCCCCAGTACAGGTCGGTTTTCTCGTCGCCCCGTCCGTCGGCGTGGTACCAGCGCTCGTAGTGCAGCCCCTGGGGCGGCTTGCGGACGGGAAACCAGTTGTGGCCCACGAGCATCAGCTCGACATGCTCGAAGCCCATATAGGGGCCGGTCCAGTCGGGGCCGTAGTCCTTCGAACTCTCGATGCATTCCGGCCTGCCGGTCGGCGCGAAGGTGCTGTAGGTCGCAAAATGCGCCTTGCCGACGAAACCCGTGCGATAGCCGGCGGCGGAAAGAGCGCCGGCGAAACCCGCCTCGCCGATCTCAGGGTCGAGGGAGATGCCGTTGTCGTGCACGCCGTGGGTCATCGGCAGCAGCCCGGTCAGGATCGACGCGCGCGATGGCTGGCAGACCACGTTCGGCGTGATGCAGGCGCCAAAACGCGTGCCCTCGGCGGCCAGCCGGTCGAGGTGCGGAGTCTTGATCCGGCGCCCCTCGAAACCGTAGCAATCGCCGCGCTGCTGGTCCGACGTGATGAACAGGATGTTGGGGCGGCGGTCGGCGGTTTCGGTCATGCGGTTGTCTCAATATTCGCGAAGCCGCGGCGCCGGACGACGATCGGGGCGCGCGGGACGGAAAAGGGGCACGGCGGCGACAGCCGCGGCAATCGGCGCCGCGAATTTCGGCGGCCGCGCCATGATTCTCTGACGGGATCAGCCGAATCGAAGAGGATTTGGTCATATCGTTGATTTATCAACTATTTGAGTCAAGCTGAAATCGAACGGGCGGGGCCGCAACGTGACGGAACGGGCAAGACCGGGCGCCCATGCGCCGGAGGACAAACGGGACGCCGCTGAAAATCGGCAGGCGGGCGCCGTTGAGCACGAAACCGGGCCGGGCGGCGACGGACCGGTTCTCATCAGCCAGTTCTACACCTATCGCCTGCACAAGCTGTCGACGTTGCTGAGCCGCCAGATGCACGACGAACTGAAGGCGCGCTACCGGCTCGGGCTCGCTGAGTGGCGAACCATTGCGGTGCTGGGCGAATTCGGTCCGCTGTCGCTGCGCGACGTTTCGCGCCGCGGCGCCATCGACAAGGCGCAAGTTTCGCGCCTGTTGCCGGGCCTGATCGATCGCGGTGATGTTGTCCGCGACCCCGATCCCACCGACCGGCGGCGCGCCTCGCTGCGTCTGACCGATGCAGGCCGGAAGCTTTACGAGGAAATCCGGATCGTCGGCCGGCAGCGCCAGGCCTGGCTGGTCGAAGAATTGACGGGCGAGGAGCGGGCCATGCTGGTCGGCTGTCTCGACCGGCTCCTGGCGCGGATAGAAACCGAACCGGCCGGGCCGTTCGCGCGCAGGAAGAAATCGGAGTGATCCGGTCGCGTCGGCGCAGGGCGCGACCGCCCGGCCGGCGCAGGTGACACGGCAGGAGCAGCGACCCGATGAAGCCGCACAATCTCGTCATCGTCATGTCGGACGAACACGATCCCCGCTTCATGGGGCATATGGGCCATCCGCGGGTCCGGACGCCGAACCTGGACCGGCTGGCGGCGCGCGGCACGGCCTTCAGCGCGGCTTACACCAACAGCCCGATCTGCGTGCCGGCGCGGGCGAGCTTCGCAACCGGCCGCTACGTCCACGAGATCGGCTATTGGGACAACGCCATTGCCTGGGAGGGCCGCGTCAAGGGCTGGCCGAACCGGCTGCAGGAAGAGGGGTTGTACAACGCCACCATCGGCAAGCTGCACTACCGCCGCGAAGCGGATCCCTACGGCATCGACCGGCAGATCGAGCCGATGCACATCTACAACGGCATCGGCATGGTCTGGGGCTCGCAGCGCGACCCGCTGCCGGACACGCGCGGCAGATTCCGGATGCTCAAGACGATCGGCCCCGGAGAAAGCGGCTACAATCGCTACGACATGCGGATCGCCGACCATGCGGCGGCCTGGCTGCGCGAAGCCGCGAAGCACGATTATCCGCGCCCGTGGGTGCTCTATATCGGGTTCGTTGCGCCGCACTTTCCCCTGGTCGCGCCGCAGCGGTATTTCGATCCTTATCCGATCGAGGGCATGCCGTTCCCGAAGCTGCATCCGCGCAACGGCTACAAGCGCCATCCCTGGGTCGAGGAGCACGCGCAGTTTTCGCAGACGGACAGCCAGTTCGAAAGCGAGGACGAGCGGCTGCTGGCGATCGCCGCCTATCACGCGCTCTGCACCTTCGTGGACGAACGGATCGGCGTGGTGCTGAATACGCTGGACGAAACCGGCCTGAGCGACCGGACGCGGGTGATCTACACCAGCGATCACGGCGACAATGTCGGCGCGCGCGGCCTGTGGGGCAAATCGGTGCTCTACGAGGAGGCGAGCCGGATCCCGATGATCGTCGCCGGGCCGGACGTGCCGGCGGGCCGGACCGTGGCGACGCCGGTGTCACTGATCGACCTCTATCCCACGGTGATCGACGCCGTCGGCCTCGATCCGGCCGAAGACGAGGCAGGGTTGCCCGGCCGATCCCTGTTCGCCATTCTGGACGAGGAAGACGACCCCGGCCGGATCGCCTTCTCCGAATATCACGCCGTCGGTTCGAACAGCGGCGGCTTCATGCTGCGCAAGGGCCGGTACAAGTACCATTACTATATCGGCCACCCGCCGGAACTGTTCGACCTCGAAGCCGATCCCGAAGAACTGAACGATCTCGCGTCCGACCCGGCCCATGCCGCAACGCTCGCCGAATGCGAGGCCCTGTTGCGGGAAATCGTCGATCCCGAGGATGCCGACCGCCGCGCCAGGGCGGACCAGCGCGCCCTGATCGAGCGCTACGGCGGCTGGCAAGAGGCCCGCAAGCTCGGCGCCCCGGCTGCGACGCCGGCGCCGGGCGCCGGGTTCGAGTAGACGCCGGCCATTTCGCTGCGCCGCTTCGGGACTATGGCCGGCGGCGGGGCGGTTATCGGGCGACCGGCGGGTTCAAGCGGCCTCGGGTGTCGGCGACGGACCGCCGGGCAACGGCGGATCGGGCAGAGGCGTCAGGTCCCGGCGCATGAACACGGCTTCCAGCAGGCCCTCGATGCGCGCCACGCGGTCGCGCAATTCGTTCATCTCACCGCGCAGCGTGCCAATTTCGCCCCGCATTTCGTCGCGCAGCGTGCCGATTTCACCGCGCAGTGTGCCGAATTCACCCTGCGTTTCGTCGCGCAGCGTACCGATTTCGCTGCGCATCTCATCGCGCAAAGTGCGGATGTCCTGCCGCAGCCAGGCGAACAGGCCGATAATCAGCACCCCGAGCGCAACGAAACCGGCGAGATTGGCATCCATGCACTTTGCTTAACCCATTAAATTTCTGCTGTCCACATCCTTGGACCGGCCGTGCCGCCGACACTCCGCGGCCGGCCCTATATCGCCGCCGTCACCGCATTGTATTCGAACAGCCAGTCGTGGCGGGCGGCGACGGCGGCCGGGTCGAACTCCTCGCGGGCGATACGCGCTGTCTCGGCCGGATCGGCCAGTTTCTGATTGTGGAAGCGCGCCGTGTTGGCCGCCGAGCCGCGCACCATCCGCGTCGTGCGCTCGAGCCGCGCCGCCTCGTAGCGCCTGAACGCGGTTTCGACATCCACGAACGCGTCCAGCGCGCGGGCCAGGACCAGCCCGTCCTCGATGGCATGGTTGGCGCCCTGGGCGAGGAAGGGCAGGGTGGCGTGGCAGGCGTCGCCGAGCAGGGTGATCCTGCCCTTCGACCAGGCCTCCATCGACTCGCGGACATGCAGGGCCCATTTGTAGGGCGCCGGAAGCGCGCGGATCAGGCTGCGCAGCGTATCGCTCCAACCGTCGAAATCGCGCAGGCATTCCGCGACGGCGCCCGGCGTGTTCCAGCTTTCGATCCGCCAGTCGCTGCGCTCGATGGCGCCGACGAAATTCATCAGCGCGCCGTTGCGCAGCTGGTAATGCACGCAATGGCCGCCCGGCCCGATCCAGATGGCGCTCTGCGGCTCAAGCAGCCGCGCCGGCAGATCGGCGGTCGGAACCACGCCGCGCCAGGCGACGATGCCGGTGAACTGCGGATCGTCGGGGCCGAACAGGGCCCGGCGGACGACCGAATGGATGCCGTCCGCGCCGACCAGCGCTGCGCCGGATACCCGCTCGCCGCCCTCCAGCACCGCCGTAGCGCGGATGCCGTCCTGCTCGACGTCGGCGAGTTTCGCGTCCAGGCGTACGGCATCGGGCTGGGCCTCGGCGACGGCCCCGGCCAGCACCGCGTGCAGGTCCGCCCGGTGGAACATGCAATAGGGGAAGCCGTAGCGCTCCACGGATTCCGCGCCGAGATCGTAGAGCGGCCAGCTTTCGCCGGTGCGGTAGTGGTAGATGCGCTTGCCTTCCGGCTGCCACGCCAGCGGTTCCAGCGCCGGCCACAGGCCGAGATGATCGAGCACGCACATGCCGTTGGCGCCGATCTGGACGCCGGCGCCGACCTCGCCCAGCGCCGGCGCCTGTTCGAGCACGGTCACCCGAAAGCCGCGCCGGATCAGGGCGAGCGCCGCGGTCAGCCCGCCCAGGCCGGCGCCGGCAATCAATATCGTTCGGTCCCCGGCGGTCACCGTTCCAGCCGCTTCAGAAGCCCGCGGGCGAATTCCGTCAACGTATCGTCCCGCGCGCCCATGACGACGATCCGGTCGCCCGGTTCGGCCAGTTCGAGCAGCCGGTCCCCGCAATCCGAACGTCGCTGATGCGCTTCGGCCTGCCGCCCGGCCGCAGCGACGGCCACGACGATCTCGCGGCTCGAAATGTCCCGGGTCACGGTACCGCCGAAATAGACCGGTTCCGGCATGAGCAGCACGTCCTCCGCGCCGAGTTTCCCGGCGAACATGTCGATGAAGCCTGCACGCATTTTGCGCAGCGGGCCGAAGCCGTGGGGCTGGAACAGGATGAGCAGCCGGCCGGGAAAGTCGTGCAGCGTGTCCAGGGTGGCGGCGATCTTGTCCGGGTTGTGGCCGAAATCGTCGATCACGGTCACGCCGCCGGCTCTGCCCACGGTCTCGAGGCGGCGGCGCAGGCCGGCAAATCCGTTCAGGTGCCCGGCCGCCTCCGCTGCGGGAACGCCGCACGCCGTCGCCGCGCCGATTGCCGCAAGCGCGTTGGCAACATTGTGGACGCCGGGAACCTGCAGCCCGACCTGCTGCCCGTCCGGCAACCCTTCGGCGAACAGGCGGAAGCCGATGCCATCCGGCGCCGGTTCAAGCCGGTCGGCGAAAAGGTCGGCGCTTCCGTCATGCAGGCTGAAACGCGTTTGCCGGCCCATAGTCAGGCTTCCGCCGATGGACCGGACTTCCGGATCGTCAAAATTGAGGACAGACCGGCCGGCAGCATTTACGAAATCGCCGAACAGCTGCCGCAGTTCGTCCATCGTCTTGTGGTCTTCCGAAACGTTGGTCAGCACAGCGATCGACGGATCGAACAGGGCGATCGAACCGTCGCTTTCGTCGATCTCGCTGACGACGGTATCGCCCGATCCCGCCAGCGCGCTGGCGAAGGGGTCGTCCGGCCCGGCAAAGTTCTTCATCACCGCGCCGTTGACGACGGTCGGGTCGCGCCCGGCGCAGTGGAGAATCCAGGCGATCATGCCGGTGACGGTGGACTTGCCGCTGGTCCCGGCAACGCCGATGCGTTGCGGCATGGCGTTGAACAGTCCGGCAAGCGCCTCCGGCCGGCTCATGCGCCGGGCGCCGATCTTCTGCGCCGCAGCGACATCGGGCACGCTGTCCTCGACCGCGGCGGAGGCGACGAGGATCTGGCCGGCCCGGCGGATGCCGCTGCCGTCCTGCGGATGCAGACGGATGCCACGGCGGCGCAGGTAATCGAACTTGGCCCCGGTGCGCGCGCCATCGGGTGTTGCGTCGAGCGCGCGGTCTGACCCTTCCACCCGATGGCCCTGCGCCTGTAGGATCAGGGCCAGCGGCAGCATTCCGCTGCCGCCGATGCCGCACAGGAAATAGGATCGGGGCCCGCTGGTTTTTTGGGTCATTTGGGTATGAAAATAGCCATCGTCGCGCCGAGCAACCGCATAGACCAGTCCCTGGTCGAATGGGTCAAGGCCATTGCTGCGGCACAGTTCGCCGACCGGCCGTTCGCCCAGCGGCCGGAGTTGTCGTTCCACCCGCAATGCTTCCTGTCGTCGGGCCATTTCGCCGGAACCGATCGGGAGCGCGCCGCGGCCTTCCTGGAAGTCGCCAACGATCCCGCGGTCGACGCCGTCTGGTTCGCCCGCGGCGGCTACGGCGCCGGTCGGCTCCTGCCGCATATCGAGGGCGCGCTTGCTCCGCCGGCGCTGGAGAAGACCTATCTGGGCTACAGCGACGCCGGCAACATGCTGGCGCTGCTGATGAAAGCCGGCGTCGCCGATCTGGCGCACGGGCCGATGCCGACGGACATCAGGCGCAACGACGGGGAGGCGGCCTTGCGCCGCGCGCTCTCCTGGCTGGTCGATCTCGATCCGGAGACCGTCGAGCCCTCGGCGCGAAACGGCGCGCCGGCCGTGGCCTTCAACCTGACGGTGCTCGGCCACCTGATCGGCACGCCCTGGCAGCCCGACCTCGCCGGGCGGGTCGTGATGGTCGAGGATATCGACGAATACATGTACCGGCTCGACCGGGCGCTCTGGCAGGTCCTGTCCGCCCCGGGCATGGACCGGATCGCCGGCCTGCGCCTCGGCCGCTGCGGCGAGATCCCGGAGAACGATCCCGATTATGTCCTCACCGAAGTGGAAATGGCGCGGGAGCGCTGCGCCGCCGCCGGCGTTCCGTATCTCGGCCGCGCCGATATCGGCCACGACGCGGCGAACAAGATCGTGCCGATGGGCGGGTGATGGCGGGCCGGTCGCGCCAAAACCTGACCGTCATTTCGACCGAAGCGGCATTAGCCGCGAAGTGGAGTAATCTTTCACCCGCGGAGTCCGTCCCGAGGCGCTTTACCTGAAAGATATCTCCGCTCCGCCGCCCTTCGGGCGGCTCCGGTCGATATGAAGGCAACGGAATACGCGCTAAACGATCCGGCTGTCTCGCTTGCCCCAGTAGCGGTCCTTGAGGAGGCGCTTGTAGAGTTTGCCGGTCGGGTGGCGGGGCAGGGCGTCCATGAAGTCGACGCTGCGCGGGACCTTGATCGCGCCCAGGGCGGCGCGCGCGAAGGCGATGAGGTCGCCGGCCAGCGCGTCGCCGGCGTCCGTCATCGCCAGCGGCTGGACCACCGCCTTTACCTCTTCGCCGAATTCCTCGCTGGGCACGCCGATCACCGCCACGTCGGCGACCGTCGGATGGGTAATCAGCAGGTTCTCGATCTCCTGCGGATAGATATTCACGCCGCCGGAGATGATGGTGAAGGCACGCCGGTCGGTGAGATAGAGATAGCCGTCTCCGTCCAGGTAGCCGATGTCGCCGAGAGTCGACCAGCCGCGCTCGTTGTAGGCCTCGGCGGTGCGCGCCGGATCGTTGAAATATTCGAAGGGCGGCCCGTCCGAGAAATAGACCGTGCCGGTCTCGCCGGCCGGGAGGTCCGCGCCGTCCTCGCCGACGATGTGGAGCACGCCGACGACCGGCCGGCCGACCGAGCCGCGGTGCTGCAGCCACTCTTCGGTGTTTATCAGCGTCAGCCCGTTGCTCTCCGTGCCGCCGTAATATTCGAGCAGGATCGGCCCCCACCAGTCGATCATCGCTTCCTTGACCGGAATCGGGCAGGGCGCGGCGGCGTGGATCGCCGTGACGTGGCTCGACAGGTCGTGCCTTGTCCGCTCGGCCTCCGGCAAT
Organism: Rhodospirillaceae bacterium; assembly: GCA_028819475.1. Taxonomy (NCBI): domain Bacteria; kingdom Pseudomonadati; phylum Pseudomonadota; class Alphaproteobacteria; order Rhodospirillales; family Rhodospirillaceae; species Rhodospirillaceae bacterium. Next base: position 8,996 of record JAPPLJ010000039.1, on the reverse strand, counting down.
TTCAGCATGCGCACGAACATGCTCGGCACCCACTGGCTGTGGGTGACCCGGTGGCGTTCGATCAGCGCCAGGCTGTGCGCGGCGTCGAATCGCTCCATGACCACGCTGGTCGCGCCGCGCGCAACCGAGGCCATGTTGTAGCGCAGCGGCGCGGCGTGATAGAGCGGCGCCGGCGACAGGTAGACCATGTCGCGGTGCAGACCGACCGCGTCGGCCAGCATGGCGAGCGCCCCGTCGTGCTCGCCGAACGCCATGCCCTGGAGCGGCCGCTTGACCGCCTTGGGCCGGCCGGTGGTGCCGGACGAATAGAGCATGTCCGTGCCTTCGACTTCGTCGGCGATCCGGCTTTCCGGCTGGGCGGCGACGGCATCCTCGTAAGAGGCGAAGCCGTCCGCTGCGCCGCCGATCATCAGGCAATGCTCCAACTTCGGGCACAGCGGCGGCACGGCAATCGCCGCGTCGCGCTTGTAGTTCGTCGAGACGAACAGCCGGGCGCCGCAGTCGTTGACGATGTAGGCGACCTCGCCGGCGGTGAGGTACGAGCTGATCGCCGTATAGTAGAGCCCGGCCCGCTTGGCGCCCCAGCACAGCTCGAAGAAGCGCGGATGGTTCTCGACGAAGAAGGCGATGTGGTCGCCGGCCCGGATGCCGAGCGCGCGCAGCAGGTGGGCGAACTGGTTGGAGCGCGCCTCCAGGTCCGCATAGGTCACAATCTCGCCGCTGCCGGCCATGATCAGCGCGGGCTTGTCGGGCGTCCGTTCGGCGAAATCGGGCAGGGTCGGCATGGTCGGGCCATCAGGGGGTCGGAAATCCGGCATCGCGCTCGGCGGGCAGTTTCTTACGGCAAGGCCCGCCCGATGGAAAACCCCGTAGACAGCCGCGGCGCGGCCCTGTGCCTTGCCGCTCCGTCTTGCCGCAGGGCCGGCGGTGGCGTAAGCAGGAGGGGAACGGAAACGGGTTCGCCGCAACCCGGAGGAAACGGGGAGGGTGCCGGCATGGCCCTGCAGATACACCGCACGGTCGAGCACCGGCCGGAGTCGCGGATCGACGAGGCGGTCGGTATCCTCAAACAGCGGTTCGGCGACCGGCTTTCAACCTCCGAATCGGTGCGCGAGCAGCACGGCAAGGGCGAGGACCATCACCCGGTCGTGCCGCCGGACGCCGTGTTCTACGCCGAATCGACCGAGGAGGTCGCCGAGGCGGTCGGGGTCTGCGCCGAATACCGGGTGCCCGTGATCCCCTTCGGCACCGGCACGTCGCTGGAAGGCCATGTCGCGGCGCTCAACGGCGGCCTGTGCATCGACCTGACGCGCATGGACGCGGTGCTGGAGGTCAACGCCGAAGACCTGGACTGCCGCGTCCAGCCCGGCGTCACCCGCAAGCAGCTCAACGAATATCTGCGCGACACCGGCCTGTTCTTCCCGATCGATCCGGGCGCCGACGCCTCGATCGGCGGCATGACGGCGACCCGCGCCAGCGGCACCAACGCGGTGCGCTACGGCACCATGCGCGAGAACGTCCTCGGCCTCACCGTCGTCACCGCCGACGGCCGGGTCGTCAGGACGGCGCAGCGCGCGCGCAAATCCTCGGCCGGCTACGACCTGACCCGCCTGTTCGTCGGCTCCGAGGGCACGCTGGGCGTGATTACCGAGATCACGCTGAGGCTCTACGGCATCCCCGAATCCATCGTCTCGGCCCTGTGCGCCTATCCCTCGCTGGAGGCGGCGGTCAACACGGTGATCGAGACCATCCAGCTCGGCATCCCGGTCGCGCGCATCGAGATCGCCGACGAAGTGCAGATGAAGGCGACCAACGACTATTCGGGCACCGACCTGCCGGTCGCGCCGATGCTGTGGTTCGAATTCCACGGCACCGAGGCGGGCACGGCCGAGCAGGCCGAGATGGTCAAGGCGATCTCCGACGAGTGGGGCGGCGGCGATTTCCAGTGGACGGCGAGCGCCGAGGAGCGGGCGAAGCTGTGGCAGGCGCGCCACGACGCCGCCTACGCCGCCAAGAATATCCGCAAGGGCGCGGAAGTGTGGGCGACCGACGTCTGCGTGCCGATCAGCCGGCTCGCCGAATGCATCGTCGAGACCCAGAACGACATCCGCGAGAACGACCTGATCGCGCCCATCGTCGGCCATGTCGGCGACGGCAACTTCCATCTGGTCCTGATCGCCGACAAGGAAGACGCGGACGAGATGGCCCGGGCCAACGCGGTCAACGAGCGCCTGGTCCACCGCGCCATCGCCATGGAAGGCACCTGCACCGGCGAGCACGGCATCGGCATGGGCAAGATGGACTTCCTGATCGCCGAGCACGGCGAGGCGGTCTCGCTCATGCGCATGATCAAGAAGGCCCTCGACCCGGACGACATCATGAACCCGGGCAAGATTTTGCGGGTGTAGGGCGCGCGCGTGATGCACAAGTACGAAATCATTCTCTATTGGAGCAACGAAGACCGGGCGTTCATCGCCGAAGTCCCGGAATTGCCGGGATGCATGGCGCATGGCGACACGCAGGAAGCCGCGCTCCGGAATGTAAACGAGGCGATGGATTTCTGGATCGATACGGCCCGGGAACTCGGCGACCGGGTGCCGGAGCCGAAAGGCGAGCGCCTGATGCTCGCGTAGTCGCACCGCCGCACCACGAAGAAGCCTCCGACACCGCCCCAGGGAGGGCAAGGCCATGACCCCCGAGAAGGTTCTCGAACATCCGGCGAAGGTGCTGAGCGACGACCAGCGCCGCTTCTATTTCGAGCACGGCTATCTGCATCTGGACGGCTTCGTCTCCGACGCGTGGCTCGACCGGCTGTGGGCGGTGACGGACCGGTTCATCGACGACAGCCGCCGCTGCACGGCGTCGAACGACGTGTTCGACCTCGAACCGGCCCATTCGGCGGACAATCCGCGGCTACGCCGGCTCAACCATCCGGTGACGCAGGAACCGGTGCTGGAGGAATTCGGCCTGCGCGGGCCGATTGTCGATCTCGCCGAGGACCTGCTCGGCCCCGACGTCAAGTTCCACCACTCCAAGCTGAACTTCAAATGGTCCGGCGGCGGCGAGGAGGTGAAATGGCACCAGGACATCCAGTTCTGGCCCCATTCCAACTATTCGCCGCTCACCATCGGCGTCTACATGGCCGATGTCGACGACGAGATGGGGCCGATGGGCGTCGTTCCCGGCAGCCATGAGGAAGACCTGTTCGACCTCTACGGCGACGACGGCCAGTGGGTCGGCGCGATCCACGACCGCGACCTGCCCAGGGTGCGGCTCGGCGACGTCGTCTGGCTGAAGGGTCCGCGGGGTTCGGTGACCGTCCACAATTGCCGGATGGTCCACGGCTCGATGCCGAACAATTCGAGCCGCTCGCGCCCGCTCCTGTTGCACACCTATGCCGCGGCCGACGCCATTACCTTGTTCCCCGGCATTGTCGACAATATCGCGCTGTCCAACAGCGTCATCCGCGGCGAGGCCGCGCGCTGGGCCGAGTTCGATCCCCGGCCCTGCCTGATCCCGCCGGACTGGTCGAGGGGCTATACCTCGATCTTCGCCCTGCAGCAGGAAGAAGACCAGGCGGCCTGAGCCCGTCCGAACGCCCCCAAGCCGGTGGGGAATCGGCGGGGAATCGGCGCGGTTGCTGGACTCCCCAACGGTTCGGTGCTAGGTTTCCTGCGCGTGTCGCGTAAGGTTCCGCAATCGCTGAATCCCGGCAGTTCCGGAATCGCACAAGCCGGCCCACGGCATCGTCCGATATCGCGGGGCCGGCGTTTGGTAGGCAAATGATGCGACCAGCCAGGTCGGGTGACTGGCAGTTCGATTGCCTGCGGGCGGTCGAAGCGCTGCCGAGTCCGTCGCTGCCGAGTCCGGCCGGGACGACACGAAAATCAGATAGCGGATCACCGCGGGTTTCTCCGAACGCGGGCGGCGTCGTCCGCGGGCGGGGGCGAATATTATCCCTGTAACTGCGAGGGCGGATCGATGTTGGGTAACGTGGAAAGCATTTGGCGCTATCCTGTGAAGAGCATGCGCGGAGAAGAGGTCGACGAGATATTCGTCGCCTTTACCGGCCTGATGGGCGACCGGGTCTACGCGGTTTCTTCGACCGCGGCCGACAAGGCCTTTCCCTGGCACACGGCCCGCGAGCAGGAAGATTATGTGCTCTACCAGGCGCGCTTCAAGCAGCGCGACGGAACGCTGAAGCCCGACAATATGGCAGAGGCGATGGGCCACCCGGCCAATATCCATGCGCCCTTCCCGACCGATCCGGGTGCCTTCGGGGTCGAGGTCGAGACGCCGGACGGCGCGGTGGTCGACATCGAGGATCCGGCCTTCCTGGACGGCCTCAAGGACAAGTCCGAGGGCGAGCTGGCGCTGCACCATACCCAGCGCAGCATCGTCGACTGCCGGCCGGTGACGCTGTTCTCGATGCAGACGGTCGGCCAGCTCAGCGAAGAGACCGGCACCGATATCCACAAGCTGCAGTTCCGCGCCAACTTCTATGTCGACTGGAGCGACAAGGGCGGCTTCTACGAGGACGAGCTGGTCGGCAAGACGGTCAAGATCGGCGACACGGTCGAGATCATGGTCGTGGAGCGCGACCCGCGCTGCAAGTTCATCACCATCCATCCGGAAACCGCTGAGACGGACCCCGCCTTGCTGCGGCATGTCACCAAGGAGCACGAGGGGTTTGCCGGTGTCTACGCAGCGGTCATCAAGGAAGGCCCCGTCAGGAAGGGAGACGCCATCGCGCTCGCCAACTGACGGTCCGGCAGGCCTCCATGCAAAACAACGAAGGGACGTGACGGGCCATGACCAAACTCATCTATATCGAAGTTTCTCCCCGCAAGGAGCGGTCGCACTCGATCGCCGTGGCGGAAGCCTTCCTGGAGGCCTACCGGGCGGCCAATCCCGACCACGAGATCGACAAGATGGATCTGTGGGATACCGCGCTGCCCGAGCTCAACATGGCCATGATCGACGCCAAGTACCGGCTGCTGGACCTCGACACGCTCGACGAGCGGGAAGCGAACGCCTGGAAGGATGTCGAAGCGGTCTTCAACCGGGTGAACTCGGCCGACAAGATCGTGCTCAGCACGCCGATGTGGAACTTCAACGTTCCCTACAAGCTGAAGCATCTGATCGACATCATCATCCAGCCGGACCTGGCCTTCGCCGTCGTGGAGGGCGGTTACGAAGGGCTGGTCAAGGGCAAACGGGCGATGGTGATCGTCGCGCGCGGCGCCGCCTATCTGCCGCCCTCGGATTTCTTCGAGGTCGATTTCCAGAAGCGGTATATCGACTTCCTGCTCAGTTTTATCGGGTTCGAGGATATCCGTTCGCTGGTCGTCGAGCCCATGCTGTCGCCGCCGGAGGACCAGGCTGCGACCCGGGCCAAGCTGATCGAGGAAGCCAGGGCCGCTGCCGCCGAGTTCTAGGCCGTCGCGTGCCTGCGACCTGCGCGGACCCTGTCCCTTGTAAGGTCCCTTGTAAGCGAGGCATGCCTGTCGCATTGATGCGCCGGTGAAATTCTATCCGCTTACAGTGCGCGAGGTCATCGACGAGACCGTGCAGGCCCGGTCGTTCCGGCTGCGGCCGGCCGGCGAGCACGCGCATCTGTTCGGCTACAAGCCCGGCCAGTTCCTGACGTTCCGCATTCCGCAGGGCGACGGCCATATCGAGCGCTGCTACTCGCTGTCGAGCGCGCCGTCCAGCGACGCCGAGCTGAAAGTCACGGTCAAGCGGGTCACGGATGGGTTCGGCTCCAACTGGTTCAACGACGTCCCGAAACCGGGCGACGCGATCGAGGTCGCGCCGCCGAGCGGGCGCTTCGTCCTGCGCAGCCGGGACCGGCAGCCCGTCCTGTTCGCCGGCGGCAGCGGCATCACGCCGGTCATCTCGCTGATCAAGCAGGCGCTGCACGAGACCGCGCTTTCGCCGCGCCTGTTCTACGCCAATACGGATACCGACCAGATCATCTTCCGGCGCGAGCTCGACGAACTCTGCGCCCGCTTCCCCGGCCGGCTGGACTGCCATCATCACATCGACGCGCAGTCCGGACTGGCCGATGCCGGCGCGATCCGGGATTTCATCGGCGGCCGGCTGGACTGCGACTTCTTCATTTGCGGGCCGGCGCCGTTCATGGACCTGACGGAGGACGTCCTGGGCGGCCTCGGCGTCGGCGACCGCCACGTTTTCATCGAGCGTTTCACGATGCCGGAAGACGGCGACGGCGATGCGGACGCGGAGGTTCCGGCGGCCGGCGCCGGCGCGGTCGAATCCTTCCGCGCCACGATCGACGGCGCCGAACATGAGGTTCCCTACCTGGCCGGCGAAACCCTGCTGCGATCCATGCTGTCCAAGGGTCTCGATCCCGTCTTTTCCTGCGAGGACGCCCATTGCGGCTCCTGCATGGTGATCCGGAAATCCGGCGAGGTCGCGATGCGCAAGAGCACCGTGCTGTCGAAGCGCGACAAGGAGCGGGGCTACATCCTGCTGTGCCAGGCGGTGCCGCAGTCGGACGACGTCTGGGTCGATTGCGACGCCTGACGGCCGGCTGCGCGATACGCCGGGCCTGTTGCGGGCCCTGTCGCGGCATTAGGCAAATCGCCGAACGTCCGTGCTATAACGCCCGCCTCACAGCCCGGAGGCCGATCCGATGAACAAACCCGTCGATCCTGCCGTCGCCGGCCTAGCCGTAGCGGCGTCCGCCCGCGGTTCCGGGCCGGCGCGCGAGGCCGGGCCGTCGCTGCGCTCCTGGCTCGAGACCCTGGAAGCGCACAACCAGCTGCGCCGGATCGACGTGCCGGTCGACTGGGACGAGGAGATCGGCGCCATCGCCCGGGTCAACATCGCGCTCCAGGGCCCCGGCCTGTTCTTCCGCAACATCCGCGACTACCGGGAGACGACGAGCACCAAGTTCGTCACCTGCGGGATATCGAACAAGGCCCAGGTGCGCCTGATGCTCGGCCTGCCGGAGGATGCCGGCGACAGGGACATGGTGCGCCATCTCAAGGACGCCTACCGCAACCCGGTCCGCCCGGTGGCCGTCGATCACGGGCCGTGCAAGGAGAATATCCTGACCGGCGAGGCCATCGACCTGGAACAGTTCCCGGCGCCGCGCTGGCACGCGACCGACGGCGGCAAGTTCATCGACACATTCTGCGGCGTCATCACCCACGATCCGGTAACCGACCGGCCCAATATCGGCCTCTACCGCGGCCAGGTTCTCGGGCCGGCGAAGATCGGCAAGCTGCTGGTCCCGACCCAGGGCTGGGGCGACCATTTCCTGAAATACCGCGACGCCAAGGGCCGGATGCCGGTCGCGGTGTCCTACGGCTGGCACGACGTCATGCCCTTCTGCGCCGGCTCGCCCTTCCCCAAGCATGTCTGCGAATGGGACATGATGGGCGCGATCCTCGGCCGGCCGGTCGAGCTGATCGACTGTGAGACGGTGCCGCTCCAGGTTCCCGCGAGCTCGGAGATCGTCGTCGAGGGCTGGATCGACCCGGACCCGTCGACGTGGGAGATGGAAGGGCCGTTCGCCGACTATCCCGGCTATCTCGGCGGCAAGCCGTCGCCCAAGCCGGTCGTCGAGGTCTCCTGCGTCACCCACCGCCACGACCCGATCATGCGCGGCGCGCTGGAGGGGGCGCGGCCCGGCTTCCCGTCGGAGGATTCGCTGCTCTGCGCCTATTCCTGGTCGGCGATCGCCTGGAACATGCTGGAGGACGCCGGCGTCAGCGGGATTACCGACGTCTGGATGCCGCCGGTCGTGACGGGCTGCAACATCGTCGTGCAGGTGCGCAAGCAGTATCGCGGCCACGCCCAGCAGATCGGCATGGCCCTGTGGGGCACCAGCGCCGGCCAGTGGTTCTTCAAGAATGTCACGGTGGTCGAGGAGGATATCGACATCCGCGATCCCGAGGCGCTGGAATGGGCGTATGCCTTCCGGGTCAACGCCGGCCGCGGCGACGTCTGGCTGGTCGGGCCGACCTACGGCTCGGTGCTCGACCCGTCGACCCTGCGCGAGGACCGGGACGTGCGCGCCTACGGCACCGGCAAGTGGACCCGCACCCTGATCGACGCGACCCGGAGCTGGGAGCACGCGCCGAACCCGGACTGGGACGGCAACCGCTGGCCGCCGGTCAACACCATCGACCCGGACCTGGAGCGCAAGGTCGCCGCCCGCTGGCGCGAATACGGCATCGGCGTCCCCTATCTCGACGACGCCCGGCGCGAGCAACTGACGCTGGAAGAGACACGGAAGGTGCTGAAGGACCTGTAGGCGCGGGGGCGGGCGGGGCCCCGTCGGCGAAATCCGCTTTGCCGGCCGGAATGGGCCCGCCTGCGTAACGCCGGCCTCCGCTCCAAGACCGGCGCGAAGGAAGTGCGGCGTCCCGCAAGCCGCCGGAACCGGCCCGTGCACAACAGGGCTAGTGAGTCAGTTTGACTTTCGGTGCCCGACAAAGCCCGTAATTTTCTCCGAATCCCTTCTCTTGTCACCCCGGATGGAGCGAAGCGGAAATCCGGGGTCCAGGGCCTGCCCCTTCGACAAGCTCAGGGCAGGCTCTGCGCGAAGTCGAAGGGGCCGATCCGACAGGTCTTCGCCGACGGGTCTTTGTATGTGGCCCTGGACCCAGGATCGCTGCCAAGCAGCGTCCGGGGTGACAAGGGAGGGGCGTTGGACGGCAGGGCGATTTCAGGCCGCTGCGCGCACGGCAATGTCAAACCGACTCACCGCCACAACAGGGCTTGACATCCGCGAATAGAACATTATATGAACATACCCCGGCCCGCCCGGCAGCGGATCGCGCGCCGCCGCAATCCCCGTCCATGACGAAACATGACATTTCATGACATCGCCGCACATTCCCCGAAGGCGCCGCTCGAATCCCCCTCCCCTTGGGGGAGGGGCAAGGGGAGGGGTCGTCCGCCGCCGCGCCGATGTCGGGTTCAAGGTCTGCGGCGACGCCAACGGGGGGGGGGGGGGGGGG
>JAPPLJ010000038.1 GCA_028819475.1 Rhodospirillaceae bacterium | reverse complement strand
CCGGCAGTCCGGCAGTCCGGCAGTCCGGCAGTCCGGCAGTCCGGCAGTCCGGCAGGAAGCCAACTGGCAGAACCGGACGCTGTTTCACGGCGACAACCTCGGCTTTCTCCGGGCCATGAACTCGGCGACTGTCGACCTGATCGCGACCGATCCGCCCTTCAACAAATCCAAGGACTTTCACGCGACGCCCGACTCTCTGGCCGCCGGGGCCGGTTTTCAGGACCGATGGAAATGGGAGGAGGAAGCGCAGCCGGTTTGGCTCGACCAGATCAAGGACGATTACCCGGCGGCATGGGAGGTTATAGACGCAGCCAACGCCGTCTATATGCGCCCGACCAAGAAGAATCTGAAACGCCCGCGGGAGGAAGTCGGCTCCGATATGGGAGCGTTCCTGTGCTTCATGGCCGTTCGGCTCATGGAGATGAAGCGGATACTGCGTCCGTCCGGGGCGATCTATCTGCACTGCGATTCAACGGCCTGCCATTACCTGAAGGCCCTGATGGATTCGATCTTCGGGCAAGGGAGCTTCCGCAACCAGGTCATCTGGCGGCGCACCGGCTCCCACAATTCCGCTGATCGGTTCGGGCCGATTCATGATGTGCTTTTGTTCTACGCCATGCCGGAATACCGGCACACAGTCTTGTTCGGCCCATATCTTCGGGGCCACGTTCAAGGCTACTTCAAGAGCCGAGACGACCGGGGCCGATATTGGACGAACAGCATTCACGGCTCTGGCACTCGGCAAGGTGCGAGCGGGCAGCCGTGGCGCGGATTCAACCCGACCGCTCACGGTCGCCATTGGGCAGTGCCGAGCGAGCTTGTACTCGCCCTCGGCATTGATCCCGACCTTCCGCAGCACGACAAGCTGGATGCTCTGTATGAGCAAGGCGTGATAGATACGGAGACCAACTACCTCCCCACCTATCGACAGTATTTGGCTGACAGTCCGGGGCAGCCGCTTCAGGATTTGTGGGTGCATCAGCCGCACACAAAGGGTGTTCTGGAAGGAACGACCGACGAAATCGACAGGGAAGTTCGCTGGATTCCAAAGCGGGACAAGAAAGAGCGCGTTGGCTACCCGACGCAGAAGCCCATCGGGCTGTATTCCCGGATCATCCGATCATCCACAGCTGAAGGCGATATTGTCTGCGATCCGTTCGCGGGCTGCGCCACAACCTGCGTAGCGGCCGAGGGTCTGGGCCGACAATGGGTCGGCATGGATATATGGGATGACGCCAAAGCGGTTGTCCTGAAGCGCATGGAACGCGAGCGGATGGCGTTGCCGGAAGCCGGTCGCGGCGACCTGTTCACGAAGGAAATCCATTTCACCGACGAATTGCCGAGCCGCACCGACGATGGCGAGCCGGCCGCGCCGTTTCTGCGTCCCAAGGTGACGGTGTTCGAGCCGCGCGGCCCGAAGATGACCCGCGAGGCGATGTATCGGCATTTGCTGGGCCAGCACGGGCCGACCTGCCAAGGCTGCGATCGCCGGTTCGACGATCCGCGGTATCTGGAACTGGACCACAACACGCCCCGGAGCGACGGCGGCTTGAATCACATCTCGAACCGGATTCTACTCTGCGGCCCGTGCAACCGGGCCAAAAGCAACACCTACACGTTGAGCGGGCTGCGGCGGCTCAACAAGAGGAACGGATGGATGGCCGGGGCCGAAGGCGAACACCCGATCATGCGCGAAATCAGGCAAGAGCGCGAAGCCGCGCCGCCAACCCTTCCGGGGCTGGTCGATTAGAGGGAACGAACGATGACGAGCAAACAGTCAGACCGACTCGCGGTGTTGGAAGTTATGGTCGAGATGCTGACCGCGCAATCCATGATGATGGAGGCTGACCCGGATGCGGCGCTGGCCGACTATGGCGAGGTCGCCGTCATGATGTTGTCGCGCCGCCGTTCGGAGGACGAAATGGACGGCCTGGTTCCGCTCCTGGCGGAGCGCACGGCGAAGGTCCGGGAGCATATCGAGGCCGTCCGGCGGGCGCAGAACTAGGAAGGAATCACACTATGAACGAACCAAGCGACGGCATCCCGTGGGACGTTGAAAGCGACGAAAGTCCCGTCCCTATCGCTGAAGTAACCGATGTGCTTCAGCGCGAAGAGACCACATACCTTGTGCTTCGAGTGAGTATCGAGGGTCGAGACGAAATAGTCTTGCTATCAGAAGATGCGTTGACCAACTGCGGATTGCCAAGTTTGGAGGCGGTAGTTCAGATTCGCCAGATACGGGAAGCCCTTGAATCGTTGAATCGCAGTCTGGCCCGGTCTCCTCTTGCCGAGGAGATCGCTGCGTTGACGGTTGCTCAAATCGACGCCGCCTTTCATCTGCCGCGGCGCCAAAATCGATGATCTCTGCGCTGGACATGCCGAACGCTCCCGGTTACAAGAGCCGCGAGCGTTGAGAGTGTAGAAATCGCCCCGCCCGGTCGGCCACAACCTGCGGGGCGTTTCGCGTCTAGGACCGTGCGCCGGACGCCAGCCCATTATCGGCGATCAGGTCGCGGTACATCAACCGTTTCCCGACCATGCCAGTTGCCAGCCCGGCCATCTGCGCCACGGTATCAGCTTCCCTGACATTGTGCTTGCCTGCGAACTCGGCAACGTAGCGGTGCAGGTGTTTCGGGCTGATCTTGTGGTATGTGCCTTTGTGCGCCCGCTTGAGCATGGCCCAGAAGGACTCGATCCCGTTGGTGTGCGCCATGCCGCGGACGTACTCGCCAACCGAGTGATTCACCGCTTCGTGGTTGTACCATGCGGCCAGCGGGCGATAGGCCCGCGCTTCATCGGTATAGAGCTTCGCGCCCAGTTTCACCCGCTCGGCGACGAAGCCCGCGACGTGCGGCGTGTCGGCATGGCGGACATGACGTGCGGCCACCCGGCCCGTCGCCCGGTCCTTGACGCCGACAACCGCGTCCTTGCCGACCGCGCCGCGGCCCGACAGGCCCTTGCGCTTGTCCTTGGACATATTCTTGCGCAGACCACCGAACCACGTCTCATCGGCTTCCGCCGGCCCGCCGAACGGCGGTTCGTCGTCATTGTCGAACGCCTTGCGGATGCGCTGCAACATGAACCATGCCGTTTTCTGCGTCACGCCCAGGTCGCGATGCAGCTTCATGCTGCTGACGCCCTTGAGGCTGGTCAGGTGCATGTAGATGGCAATCGCCCAATCCTGAAGGCTGACTTTCGACCGCTCAAGGATCGTTCCGACCCGGACGCTGAAATGCCGACCACAATTCTTGCAACGGTAGGGGCGGCTTTCGCTCGCCGGGTTTTCACGGTGTTCCGTACTGCCGCAATGCGGGCAAACCGGGCCGTTCGGCCACATGTGTTTCTCGAACCAGAGGCGGGCGGCGTCTTCGGTCGGGAACATCTGCATCAGTTCCTTGACCGTCAGTCCCTTGCGGTGCGATTTCCCCGGTGCTGTAGCCATTGTGCAATCTCCCTTTCAACTCATATGGGGATTGCGCCCTTGTCCGTCAAGTATATAATTCCCATTGTTATCCGCTGTATACTAGCATCGCGCGCGCCGGGGCAACGCGCCGGAATCTGCCGCGGCGAGGGGAGCCTGAATGGACCTGGGATTGCAGGGCGGCAAGGCGATCGTTACCGGAGCGAGCCGGGGCATCGGGCGGCGGATCGCCGAACTGCTCGCGGAAGAAGGCTGCGATATCGCGCTGTGCGCACGCGCGGACAGCAGGGTGGCTGACGCGGTCGAATCCCTTGAAAAGTGCGGCGTTCGTGCCTTCGGTTCCGCCCTCAACGTGCGGGACGGCGAGCGCTATGTGCAATGGCTCTCGGAAGCGCGCGAGGCCCTGGGCGGCGTCGACATTTTCATTGCCAACGTCAGCGCCGGCGGCGGGATGGACGGCAAGGACAGCGAGCGCGACTGGTATCGCAATTTCGAGATCGACGTCTTGGCGGCCGTTCGCGGATGCGAGCTGCTTGCCGACGCGATGAAGGACTCGAGCCGCGCGGCCATTGTGATGATCGGCGAGGCTCTTTCCGGCGAAGCGTTCGGGCCGCCGCTGGCCTACAACGCTCTGAAATCCGCCCTGGCGACTCATGCCAAGCAGCTTTCGCACGCGCTGGCGCCATCCGGAATCCGGGTCAACGCCGTGGCGCCGGGGCCTGCCGTGTTCGAGGGAAGCCGGTGGGAAATGCTGGAATACGCCGATCCGAAACTCTACAAGGCGACCGTGCGGCAGCACCCGTCAAGGCGGCTTTCCACAGCCGACGAGATCGCCCGCTACGCGGTTTTCCTGGCCAGCCCCGCTGCAAGCTGGGTGAACGGCACGCAGATCCCGGTCGACGGCGGCTTTTCCCAGCGAATCGGTTTCTGAGCCACGGAGCCGGCTTTGGCGGTACAGCGAACCAGAACCGGCGAAACGGAGTTCCCGGTGGTGGATGCCTCCGGGTTCGACTTCGGCACGGCGATGATTCCGAAGGAGAAATACACCTGCCCGGCGTTCATGGAGCGGGAATGGGCCGCGCTATGGACGAAAGTCTGGCTTCTGGCCTGCCGCGAAGATGCGATCCCGGAGCCGGGCGACTACTATGTCCACGATGTCGGCCGGGAATCGATTCTGGTCGTGCGCCAGCAGGATGACACGGTCCGCGCCTTCTACAATGTCTGTCAGCACCGGGGTAACCGTGTCGCTCCGCCCGGGCTCGGCCACACCGACGACACGCTGAAGTGCGGCTACCATCACTGGGAATACGATCTGAGCGGCCGGATCAGCCGCATACCGGATATCGAGACGTTTCCGCAGGGCGCGCCCTGCCACGGGCTGGTCGAACTGGCATGCGACAGCTGGGGCAGTTTCGTCTGGTTCACCATGAACCCCGAGCCGGAACCGCTTCTCGAGTATCTTCAGCCGCTACCGGACCAGCTCGATCGATATCATTTCGAGCGGATGATCATGACCCGCGACTGGACGGTCGAGTGGGACTGCAACTGGAAAACCTCGGTGGACGCCTTCAACGAAAGTTATCACGTTCAGGGCATCCATCCCCAGCTGCTCTATTACCTTGACGACTTCAAGGTCCGGATCGACTGTTTCGGGCGCCACAGCCGCTATATCGTGCCGTTCGCCACCGTCAGCCACCGGGTCGGCGAAACCACCGAAATCCCGCCGCTGATAAAGCTGATTATGCGCGACGCGGACATGGATCCCGCCGATTTCGACGGCAGGGTGGAAGACGTGCGCCGCGCGGTTCAACGCTGGAAACGCGAGCACGGCCCGGAGGCAGGTCTCGACTACTCCGAGCTGGAGGATGACCAGCTGACCGACGATCACAACTATCTGATCTTCCCCAACGTAACGCTGAACACCCATGCCGACGACCTGATGCTGTTTCGCCATCGGCCGCATCCGACCGACCCGAACCGGATGTATTTCGACCTGCAGAATTTCAGGCTACTCAAGTCGGACGAGGAGCCGCCGCGGCGGCGGCCGAGGCATCGCCATTTCAAACACGGCGAGAAATCGCTCGGCCTCGTTCTCGATCAGGATGCCGCCAACCTGCCCCGGGTGCAGGCGGGAATGCACTCGACGGCGTTCGAGGGTCTTTGGCTCGGCAAACAGGAAACGCGAATTCGCCATTTCCACAAGGTGATCGCCGACTATCTCGAGCGCGGCGCGCGGGATGGCGGTCGCGAAGGTCCGTAGCCGTGCTGCCTTACCGGATCGTCTTCATACGCAGCGGCGCGGAGGGCTGGAACCGATGACCGGGCCGATCAACGCGTATCTCGTTGCCGGAGGAAAGTACCACGACATCGATTTCGCCCGGATCGAATTGCTCAAGCTGCTCGCCGAGCACGAGCGGATCCGGGTGACCGTGGGATCAGACTACAGCTCCACCCAAGAGATCGCGGAAGCCGATGTCCTGGTGACCTACACCTGCGACGTCGTTCCGTGCGGTGACGAAATTGCGGCCCTCGCGCGTTTCCTCGGACGTGGTCGGCGCTGGCTCGCCCTGCACGGCACCAACTCGGTACTGAGCTTCCGTGCGGACGGACGGGTCGAATGCCCGCCGCTCGATCCGAGCTTTTTCGCCATGATCGGCAGCCAGTTCCAGGCCCATCCCTCACCGATCGGACGCTACAAGGTTGTCAACACGGCCAGGGAACACCCGCTCGTCGCAGGGATCGCGAATTTCGTCGTCGAGGACGAGCAGTATTTGCAGGACTGCCTCCCCGGCAACACGCCGCTCCTGGCCACCCGGTTCGGCGGCAAGACGGATCTGTTCGTCCGCGACACCTGGCCGGAAGACGACCATGCGGTGATGTATCTGCGCGAGCATGGCGGCGGCGAGGTTCTCTACTTCACGCTCGGGCATGCCCGCGGCCGGTACGATCTGCGGCCGCTGGCGGACTTCTACCCCTATGTCGAGCGCGGCGCCTGGCATTTGCCGGTCTTTTACGAACTGCTTCGCCGCAGCATCCGCTGGGCGGTGGAACGCTGAAAATGCGTGTATACGGTTTTCGCCATTTTCTCTAAGAAACACGCTGCCGCTTCGAAATATTGAGCTTGAGCGTACCCGTCCGGCTCAGGGAGGATCTTAACGCCGTGCAAATCAGCCGCCAGGACATGCTCCGCGCCTACCGCCAGATGGCGATGATCCGGGCGTTCGAAGAGCGTCTCCACGTCGAGAACCGCACCGGGGAGATCGCCGGCTTCATCCACCTTTATGCCGGGCAGGAAGCGATCGCCGTCGGGGTCTGCGAGAACCTTACCGATCGCGACTACATCATCAGCACGCATCGCGGCCACGGCCATTCGATCGCGAAGGGCTGCGACGTGACGGCGATGATGCTCGAGATTTACGGAAGCCGCGACGGCATGTGCAAGGGCCGCAGCGGTTCGATGCATATCGCCGATGTCGACAAGGGCATGCTCGGCGCGAATGCGATCGTCGGCGGCGGCCCGCCGATTGCGGTCGGCGCCGCGATCGCGTCGAAGGTCAAGAAGGACGGCAGCGTTGCGGTCTCTTTCAGCGGCGACGGCGCCTCCAACCAGGGCACCGTCTTCGAGGCCATGAACATGGCCGTCGTGCTCAAGGTCCCCAAGGTGTTCGTGTTCGAGAACAATGGCTACAGCGAGCACACGGGCGCCTCCTACGGCGTCGGCACCGAAGATCCGGTAAAGCGGATCGCCGGCTTCGGCCTCCCGGTCTGGGAAGCGGACGGCACGGATTTCTTTTCCGTACACGAAGCCGCCCGCCAGGCGATCGGGCACGCCCGGGACGGCAACGGGCCGAGCGCGATCTACGCCGAGGCGATGCGGTATTTCGGCCATTTCGAGGGCGATCCCCAGTTCTACCGTGCGAAGGGCGAGGTCGAGGCCCTGCGCGAGGGTAATGATTGCCTGCTCAATTTCCGCCGCAGGACGATCGAAGGCGCGTTACTCGAAGCGGCGGAACTCGACGGGATCGATCGCGAAACCGCGGACACTGTCGATGAGGCCGTGGCCACGGCCAGGGCGGCGCCGCGGCCGACGCCCGAAGCGGTGCTCGAAGACGTTTACGCAACCTATTGAGCGCGAGCCAGCCCATGCCGACGATGACAATGCGCGACGCCTTGAACGAAGTGCTGTTCAACGAAATGCGCAGGGATCCGAACGTGATCGTGCTGGGCGAGGATATCTCGGGCGGCGCCGGCGGATCGTCGGGAACCCGCGATGCCGCCGGCGGCGTATTCGGCGTTACGAAAGGCCTGATTCACGAGTTCGGCGAAGACCGGGTCATCGACACACCGATCAGCGAATCCAGCATTGTCGGCGCGGCGAACGGCGCGGCGCTGGCCGGGCTCAGGCCGGTGGCCGAGATCATGTTCGCCGATTTCGTCGGCGTCTGTTTCGATCAGATCTACAACCAAGCGGCGAAATTCCGTTACATGTTCGGCGGCAAGGCCCGGACCCCGATGGTGATCCGCATGTCCATGGGCGCCGGGATGAACGCCGGCCCCCAGCATTCCCAGACAGTCTACCCAATGCTGACCGCAGTCCCCGGCCTGAAGGTAGCCGTGCCGTCGACGCCGGCCGATGCGAAAGGCCTCCTGACGACGGCCATCAGGGACGACGATCCTGTCGTCTTCCTGGAACACAAGGCGCTCTACGCCAGGAAGGGCGACGTGCCCGAAGGCGACTATGCCATTCCCTTCGGGGAAGCGAGCCTCGTCCGCGAGGGCTCCGATGCGACGGTCGTCGCCATCGCCCGCATGCGCATTTTCGCCGAAAGGGCGCTCGACAGTCTTGCGGAGGACGGGATTACCTGCGACCTGATCGATCCCAGGACGACCTCGCCGCTCGACGACGAGCTGATTCTCGAGAGCGTGGCCAATACCGGAAGGCTCGTCATCGTCGACGAATCGCCGCCGAGATGCAGCATCGCCGCCGACATTGCCGGCCAGGTTGCACAGAACGGCTTCGAACACCTCAAGGCGCCCATCGTCCAGATCACCGCGCCGCATGCCCCGCCGCCGTTCGCCCGCGAGCTGGAACGCGCCTATGTGCCGAGCCCCGGGAGAATCGAGTCGGAAATCCGCGCGTTGATCGCCGGCTGCTGATGGCGCAGGAGCGAATCCATGCCGTGACCCTGCCCAAGTGGGGGCTCGAAATGACGGAGGGCACGGTCGCCGCCTGGCATGTCGAGGAAGGCGAACCTGTTACCGGCGGCGCCGATCTCGTCGACATAGAAACGGACAAAATCGTCAACACGCTAGAGGCGGAGGCCGGCGGGTTGCTGTGGCGTGCCGCGCCGGTCGGAGAGACCTTTCCGATCGGCGCGCTGATCGCCGTGATCGCCGATCCCGCCATTTCGCCCTCCGAGATCGACGCCTTCGTTGCCAGCTTCCGGCCTGTGACCCTGTCCGAAATCGAATCGCCGCCTGAAACGCAAGGCGGACCGGACCGTTTCGCCGATGCGGCGGCGCCGGACGCCGCTGCCGGACCGGACGGCGGCAATCGCGAGGTCAACGCAAGCCCCTTTGCCCGGCGCAGGGCCGCCGAACTCGGCGTCGATCTCGCGACGGTGGCCGGGACCGGCCGTGGCGGGCGGATATCCGAACGCGACGTCGAGGCGGCTGCAGCGGCGCGGACCGCATCGGCGCTGACCGTCCCGGACGAAGGCCAGGTTGAACCGGACGATGCCGGCGCGGCGGCGCCGGCTTACGAAACGGTCGCCATGACGACCACGCGCCGCTCGATCGCCAGGACGCTGGTGCAATCGCACCAGACCGTTCCGCGGTTTTCCGTTGTTGCGGACCTGCAGGTCGACGAACTGATCCGGCTGCGCGACGACCTGAGAGCTGGCTCCCAAGCGCCTCAGCCGACCCTAAATGACCTTTTCATCAAGGCGGCAGCTCTCGCCCTGGCCGACGAACCGGACCTCAACGCTAACGTCCGGGATTCGGAGATCATGCGGTTCCATGCCGTCAATGTCTGTTTCGCGGTGGCAACGAAAGAAGGCCTCGTAGCACCGGTCGTGCGGGATGCCGCCAACATCCCGGTAATCGAAATCGCGCACGAAACGGCGCGCCTGGCCGCTGCCGCACGCGCACGCACGCTGACCGGCGCCGACCTTGAGGACGGAACCTTCACCGTGTCGAACCTCGGCATGTTCGACATTCGCCAGTTCGACGCCATCATCACACCGCCGCAGGCGGCGGTTCTCGCGATCGGCGCAATCCGGCGCGAGCCTCACGAGGACGGGGCAGGCGGCATCGCTTTCCGGTCGGCGGTCGCCGCGACCCTGTCATGCGATCATCGCGCCATAGACGGCGCCCTGGCGGCGCGGTTCCTGCAGGCCCTTCGCCGACACGTCGAAGCGCCGGCGGCGTTGGCCGGAGTTTCCTGAGAGGCTGAGCCAGGAAACGCACTCCGGACCGGCCCGCCGGCCGAGCCTTGCACGTGCCCGCCCGGTATGGCCTAATTGCCGGGCCGGGCTCGGGCGCATCCTTGCCGGACGGCGTTCTTTGCCGCCCCCTCCGCCAGATGGTGCAGAACATGGATCTTGGCCTGAAAGGCCGCAAGGCAATCATTACCGGTGCAACCCGCGGGATCGGCCGCCGAATCGCCGATTTGCTCGCGTCCGAAGGCTGCGACGTCGCGTTTTGCGCGCGCAAGGCGGACCAGGTCGCAGAGGCTGCCAGGGATCTTCAGAGGCACCGGGTCAACATTCACGGTTCGGTGGTGAATGTTAAGGAAGCCGACGCCTACAAGGCATGGCTCGAAAGCGCGGCGGAGGCGCTGGGCGGAGTCGATATCTTCATCCCGAACGTCAGTGCGGGCGGCGGGATGGAGGGGGAAAAGAGCTGGTACCGCAACTTCGAGATCGACCTCATGGGCACGGTGCGCGGCTGCGAGGCCCTCATGCCGACACTGGAGGAATCCGACGGCGGCTCCATCGTTTTCATCTCGACGACCGCGGCGGTGGAAACCTTCCTCGCGCCGATGGCCTACAACGCGATCAAGGCCGCGCTGATCACCTATGCCAAGCAACTGTCGCAGACGACGTTCCGGAACAACGTCCGCGTGAATACCGTTTCGCCCGGCCCGATCTACTTCGAAGGGGGTGCATGGGCGCAGATCAAGGCCGACAATGAGGCGTTTTACGACAGCATCGTCGCGCAACAGCCGAGCGGACGGATGGGCAGCCCGGAAGAAGTGGCGCGATGCGTCGTGTTTCTGGCAAGCCCCGCTGCAAGCTGGGTGTCGGGAGTCAACCTGATCGTCGATGGCGGATTCACGAAGCGTGTCCAATTCTGAGCGCTTCCCCGAACGGGTGAGAGGGCTGGTTGCGGAGGTCGGATCGTGACCGCTGAAAAAGAGTTGAAATGAATCCCGAAGAAGCACGGCGGATCGGGACCGGAATCGAGTACGAAGCCGGCCGTACGGAACCGCCGGACGACTTCCCCCATCTTCAGGACATTCCCGGCGGGCGCTATGTCGACCCCGGCTTCCATGCGCTCGAGCGTGACCGCCTTTGGCGCAGGACCTGGCTCTACGCCATCCACGACGACGAGGTGCCCGCGGCGGGCAATTTCATCCGCTGGGACCGGGCGGGCGATCCCCTGTTCTTTCTTCGCGGCACCGACAACAAGGTGCGCTGCTTCTACAACACCTGCCGCCACCGCGGCGCGCCGGTGCTCATGGAGCCACAAGGCAAGGTGAGGCGCGCCTTTTCGTGCAAGTACCACGGCTGGACCTACGACATGGAGGGGTACCTGGTCGGCGTGCGCGACCGCCGCGATTTCGTCGGCCTCGACGAATCCTGCCGCTCCCTGATCGAGGTGCGCTGCGAATCGCTGGGCGGCTGGTATTTCATCAATCTCGACCCCGAGGCCGGGCCGCTTGCCGATAGCCTGGGGCCGACATGGGATCACCTCCTGGAGTTTCGGCCCGAACAACTGCGCCTGATCGACAAGGAAGCGTTTACCCTCAATTGCAACGTGAAGGTTCTGCTCGACGCCTTTCTCGAGGTCTATCACCTGAACTCTATTCACAGAAAGACGGTCGACCGCTTCCTCGATCACCGCGGCTCGTTCATCACGCTATGGCAGGGCGGCCATTCGCGCATGGTGACGCCGAACCGGCGCGAAGGCTGGACCGACCCCGGCGTGGCCGGGTTGCCGGAGATACCCGGCGTCGATCCGATCTACGCCGCGACCAACGTCTCGCTCAATGTCTACCCCAATCTCGTAACGCCGGTGTCGCCCGCCGGCATGCCGTTCCTGTGTTTCTGGCCGGTCGATCTGGCGACAATGGTCATCGAGGTTCACTGGTTCGCGCCGGCATGGGGAGACGGCGCGCGGCCGGCCATCTGGGAAACCCGCCTCGACAATTTCCGCCATATCCTGGACGAGGATCTCCAGTTTGCCGAGGAGATCCAGAAATCGGTGGAATCGTCGGGCTTTCGCGGCATGCCGCTCAACTATCAGGAGCGCCGCATCTACCATTGGCATGCCGAACTGGACCGCCGGATCGGGCAGGATCGGCTCGCGCCAAATTTGCGTGTCCCCGACGTGCTCCAGGCCCATGTGGACGGCTGGACGACGGCACGGGGTTCGGTTCCGCCGGCTGACCGGCAGCCCGCGGTCTAGCGGCTGTGTTGCCCGATCGAGGCATACGGCCGGAATGAACGTTCTTCGCACCTCCGCCCTGCCCTCCTCCATCGCCGGGCTCGGCGATATCGTCCAGCTTGCCTTCATGTGGCGCGATTTCGAAGCCGGTCTGCGCTTCTGGAGCGGGACGATGGGCGCCGGCCCCTTCTTCGTTATCGACCATGTCGAGTTCGGCGAGGTGCGCTACCGCGGCGCTCCGGCGCAACTGGATCTCGCGGTCGGCATCGGCTACTGGGGCGATCTCCAGATCGAATTGGTGCATCAGCACAACGATGCGCCATCGATCTTCCATGACTGGCAGAAGGACGGGCGCGAAGGCCTGCATCATGTCGGCATTCTCGTCGGCGACATCGCGGTGGCGGAAAGAGTCTGCGCCGATGCCGGCGCGTCGGTGCTGCTGGAAGGTACGATGTCCGGCGGCCGGGGCCGTTTCTTCTATGCCCGGATGACCGAATCGGCTCCGTTCCTGGAGGTTATCGAGCCGGCCGGCAAATTGTTGAAAGGCTTCGAATACATGCGCGAGGCCGCGCGGAACTGGGACGGCCACGACCCGGTCCGGCGCGCCGCTCGCCGATAGCCTCCGGCCGTCAGCCCGTCGTATCGTTCCCGGCCAGCCCGAGTTCTTCGATCAACCGGTCGCGCAGCTTGAATTTCTGAATCTTGGTCGCGCCCATCGGCCATTCAGAAACGAAACGAACATGACGCGGCAGCTTGAAGCCTGCCACCTTGCCCTTGCAAAAATCGATGATGTCGCCTTCGCCGACCGTACCCGGAGTCTTCAGCTCGACGAAGGCGGCGGGCACTTCGACCAGCCGGTCGTCCGGGCAGCCGACGACCTGGCACAACCTGACCTCGGGATGGCTGCCGACCAGCGCTTCGATTTCGAGCGCCGCAACATTCTCGCCCCCGACCTTCAGCATGTCCTTGGTGCGGCCGTGAAACATGACATGGCCGGCCTCGTCGACCGAACCGATGTCGCCGGTATGCAGCCAGCCGTCTCTCAGGGCTTCCGCCGTCTTTTCCAGGTCCTTGTAATAGCCGTCGATGATGCCGTAGCCGCGGATCGCGATCTCGCCATGCGCGCCCGGCGGCACTTCCCGGCCGTCCGAATCGACGATCCTGACCTCCAGGCCCTCGAGCGGCGCTCCGAGGCGTGCTATGCGCACTTTGTAGCTATCGTCGAGACGGCTCGTCGAGACGGTTCCCGCGGCTTCCGTCAGGCCGTAGGTGCTGACCTGAAACGCATTCGGCATTGCGCGCGCCAGGGTCCTGCGTGCCGGCTCGGGCTGCATCGCGAGGCTGCTGTTCATCAGGCGGGTGTTCGATAAATCCGTCGTCGCGAATTCCGGGTGGTTGATCAGGTCGGCGATGATCGGCCAGAAGGCCGCATAGTTGATCGTCACCCCTTCGTCCCGGAACAGGCGCAGCGCAAGGCCGGCTTCGAACCGCGGCATCGTCACGTAGCGGCAGCCGACCCAGAACGATGCCGCGATCGGCATGATCCCGCCGATGTGATACATCGCCAGCGGCGACCAGAACCGGTCCGCTTGGGACATTTCATAACGCCGGGCCAGTTCGATGCCGTTGCGCACGACGGCTTCGTGGCTCAGCAGGCAGCCCTTCGGGTTGGACGTGGTGCCCGAGGTGTAGAGCACGATTCCGGTATCCCGCAGACGCGCCCGCAGGCGCCGCCGGTGAACTTCGGCGACGGGAACGTCGCCCGCGTGGCCGGCAAAGGCGCGCGGACCGATTACGCCCGACGCGTCGCCACTCAGCGACACGATCGAGCGGAGCGTTTCGATTCCCGCGGCGCCGTGATCGCCCAACGCCTCTGACAGGCGCTCGAGCAGGTTGACGCCTTCCGCGACATCCGCCGTGGCGATGACGGCGACCGAGTCCGAATTGTCGACCAGATAGCGCAATTCGTTCCCGCGATAGCGCGCGTTGATCGGCACCGGAACGGCGCCCGCCAAAGCGATGCCGAACAGGAATTCGACGAATTCGACCGACGTAGGCAGGAACATCGCCACATGCTCGCCCGGCCGGACACCGAGCGCGATCAGGGCGCGCGCCCTGTCGACGCTCCGCTCCGCCAGGTCGGCGAACGTGTGGCGGGACGCCGGCAGCACCAGCGCATCCGCATCCGGCCAACGCTCCGCGGCGCGGATGAGGAGATCGCCGATCGTCGTCGCCTCGATTGTGCTCGCCATCTTCAAGCGCCTGCGGTCCGGCAGTCTGACTCGTCGTTCGGTCTTGCCAGGACGCTCCTTCGCGAGAGCAAGAACTCAGTCGGGGTTGACCCAGCCGGGCGCAAAATAGTCGACACGATCGAGGACGAGGCGCCGTTCGCGGAACAGCCAGTTGTCGCCGCGGCGCACCACGATATCGTCGAACACGCCCAGTCCGTGGGCTTTGACATTCTCTCCACTGGTCCGGCCGACGACGAACACCACGATGGTGGTACGGACTTCCGCTTCGTCGCGGGACAAGGACCCGACGACCACGTTGAGCATGACGTGGCGACGCTGTTCCCTGTCGGCGAAGGTTCGCCATCGCCGCTCGATAGTCTGCCGGATGCCGGCATTGCCGCGGAGCGGCGAGTCGACGCCCGGGTCCGGGCCGACGTGGAATTCGGCATCTTCCGTGAACAGGGCCTGGAGACCGTCGAAATCGCCCCGGTCGAGGCAATTGCCGTAATGGCCGATCAGCTGGGTAATTTCGGTCGTCGCGACAGCGCGTTCGGTGCGATCCATGGTCAGGTCCCCAGCGCGTCGAGCACCAGCCGGCGCTCCGCAATGAGCCAGGCGTCGTCGATCCGCCGCAAGCGGTCGTGATAGACGCCGGTACCGCGCAACTCGACGCTGCCGCCGCTTTTCGGAACCGACAGGACGGTCAGGAAGCATCGGGTGACCGCTTCCGTGTCGCTCAGCTCATCGATCACGAGATTGGTTATCAGATGGCGGCGCTGATCGACCTTCGATACGACGTCGTAGCGCCCTTCGAGAATTTCGCGGATCTGGCGGCGTCCGACTGCAGGCACCGGGACGATTTTGGGGTCCGGCGATATGTCAAAGGTCGCGTCGCCGGCGAACAGCGTCTCCAGACGGTCGAATTCTCCATCGTCGACGTAGACCGCGTAGCGGCAAAGGACTTCGGAAATCTCCTGCCGCGCGGCGGCGGCTTCTCGTGCGCTCAACATCGGTCTTCTCCCGGTCGCCGGGCGATTGTTCCGCGGCTACCCGGCGTCCGCCGCGCGGGCCGCAATCTGCGCCAGAAGCCGGTCGGCGTTGCCGAAAAGCACCTTGTCCAAGACGTCGGCGTCGAACGGCAGTGTCCGGAACCTGCTGAGCGTTTCGCCCAGCGGCGCGAAGGGATAGGCGGACGCGTACAGCATCTTGTGGCCGATCATCGTGTTTGCGGCTTCGACCAGAACCTCGGCGCCGGGCGCAAAGTGGTAGAAGGAATTTTCGAAATAGACATTCTCGCAGCGCCACGCGACGGCGATCATCTCGAGGGGAAAGGGCCAGCCGCCATGCGATGCGATCAGGACAAGGTCCGGGAACCGTTTCGCGACAATGTCTATCGCGAGCGGGCTCGAATTCCCTAGCGGCGTCGGGAGGCCCGGCAACCCGCCCAGGGTGACGACCGCCGGAACGCCGAGGTCGTTGCACGCCCGGTAGATGGGGTCGAACCGTTCGTCGTCCGGTGCGGCCTGTAGCAGAAACGGATCGAAACAGGCGCCGAGCAGGCCGAGGTCGCAGACTGCGTGCCTGACCGCATCGGCGGCCGCTTCGGGTCTGCTGCTGTCCACGCCGGCAAAGCCGACGATCCGGTCGGGGGCGGCGCGCACGCATTCGGCCACGAAGTCGTTGGTCAGTATCCAGTCCGGATCGGTGCCGGACCGGTCCCGCGCCGCGAAAACAGCGCGCTCGATGCCCGCTTCGTCGAGCTGCTTCAGAAAACCGTCGAGCGTCTCCTCGTTGGCCGTGTACTCGCCGTATTTCATGCCGCCGGCTTCGGTGCGGATGGTCCTGGTGCGGCGCGCCAGGTAGCGTGCCCATTCCGGCGTATTCGGGCGCGCACGGAAATCGATGACGCCGCTCATGTGCGTTCTTCTGCTTCCGCTATGGGCACGATCTCGTTGCGCAGGACGGACCAGATCGCCTCGCGCAACTCGGTAACCCGGTCGCCATGGTCGCGCAGATCGTCGGTCACATCGAATGTCGAGATGATCCGGCCCGGACGCGTTCCCATCACCATGATCCGGTCGGAAAGGCGAATCGCCTCGTCGACGCTATGGGTCACGAAGATGATCGTCTGACGCGTCTCCTTGCGAAGCCTCGCCAACAGGTCCTGGAGAATCTCGCGGGTGATCGCGTCGGCGCCGCTGAACGGTTCGTCCATCAGCATCACCTTGGGCTGACACGCAATGCCGCGCGCCAGGGCCGCGCGCTGCTGCATGCCGCCCGAGAGCTGCCAGATATGGTGATCGGCGAATCCGTCCAGGCCGACCATGCCGAGATATTCGAGGGCCCGCTCGCGTCTTTCCGCACGCCCGACACCCGCCACTTCCATCGGGAATTCGACATTCGCGGCGACCGTACGCCACGGAAACAGCGCATATTGCTGGAAAATGACCACATGGTCGGGGCCCGGTCCCTCGATCTCCTCCCCGTCCATGAGAACCCTGCCGCTCGTCGGCGCCTGCAAGCCGGCAACGATCTCGAGCAGAGTCGTCTTGCCGCAGCCGCTCGGCCCGACCAGGCTGACGAACTCGCGGTCCGCAACGGTGCAGTTCACCGTTGTCAGCGCAACGAAGGTGTCACCCGTCTCCGTGGCGAACTCCTTCGTCACGCCCTCGATCGCGATTTTCGCTTGTTGCGGCACGTCTTTCGCTACAGGTCGATCGGCGGACGTAACGACCGAAGTCACCCGCGGCCCTTCCAGGGAATGAGCAATTTCTCGAGCCAGAGCAGGCTGTAGTTGAGCACGACGCCGAACCCGGCCAGAATCAGTATCGCCGCGTACATCTCGGGTATCTTGAATATGTACTGATTGTTCAGGATGAGATAGCCGATTCCGGAATCCGCGCCAATCATCTCTGCCGCGACAAGGACCAGGAACGCGTAGGACGCGCCGAGCCTGATCCCCGTCATCGTCGTCGGCAGGGCCGAAGGCAGGGCGACCTTGAAAAACAGATGGCGCCGCCCGGCGCCCAGCGTGCGGGCCGCCTTGACCAGCCTGACATCGACATTCTGTGCGCCGCTGATGGTATTCAGGAGAATCGGCCAGAGCGCAGCCCAGAGCACGATCGCGACCTGGGACCGGAGACCCAAACCCAGGAAGAGCAGAAACACCGGCAACATGGCAAGCGGCGGCAATTGCCGCAAAAACTCGATTACCGGGCTGAGGGCGCGGGAGAACGACTTGACGAAGCCGATGATCAGGCCGAGCGGGATGCCGACCGCGATGGCGAGCGCAAGGCCGATCCCGCCCCGCTCGAGGCTGGATGCGAGGTGGGGAAATATCTCGCCGCTGGTGAAATACGTAACGGCGACGGACAGCGCCTTCGACGGCGGCGCGAGCAGCGTCACGCCGACCCAGCCGAGTTGCGCCACCACTTCCCACAGCAGAAAGATCGAAAAAATGGGCAGACCGGTGATCAGAACCGTGCCCGCCAGACCGGACGGCTTCTTCCAGCCCGGCAACGGCGGCCGCCAGACGCGCGAACCCGATTCGCCGGGAGTCTGCCCGACGCTCAATTCGGTCGTCTGACGGCCGCCGGTCTGCGACATCGTCCGCCGGATGCAGTCGTGGTCCCCTGTCAGGAAACGCGCTTCAGCAGCCCGGGTTGAATTTGTTGGTGAACCATCCGGTCGGCTTGACGCTTCCGGCCTTGATGACGTCCAGGTCGGTGAGAATCTTGATCCACTCGGCCGCCGCCCCGGCATCGATACAGCCGCCCTTGGCGAACTTGGGAATCAACAGGAGATTCTCGGGCAGGCCGGTCCGCTTTGCGATGATCTTTGTGGCCGCTTCCGGATTCTTGTCGATGAACGCCATCGCGTCCTTCATTCCGGCGACGAACGCCCGGACGATGTCGGGATTTTTCTCGGTGTACTCGGTGGTGAAGGTGTAAGCCGAATACAGTCTGGCCGACGGCGGCAGAGCATCGTTGTCCTTGGCGAGCAGGTGCAGCTTGCCGGGATTCTTCCGGGTACAGGCAACGTAGAACAGGCTGTACAATGCGACGGCATCGATCTGCTTGGAGAGCAGCGCCTGGCACATCGACGGAAGCGGCACGGTCAGACGCCGCACTTTCGCAAGATCGAGCCCTGCGCCCTTGACGAACCCGGCAAGGATATAGTCTGCGTAGGAACCCGGATTGTGGATTCCGACCGTCTTGCCGATCAGGTCCTTGGCGCTCGTGATCCCGCTGCCGGCCAGGGAATAGAGGCGGAAATCGCCATCCGTCGAAATGATTCCGGCCAGCACCGTCGTTATCTTTGCGCCGCCGGCCAGCGCCTGGATCGTCGGCGGTGCGCCCCATCCCTGGCCCGTCGGCACGTGGCCGGCGATCATCGCCTGCATGCCGCGCACCCCTTGGCCGACCTGCTTCACCAGTTCGACGTCCAGATTGTACTTCTTGAAGAACCCCTGATCCTTCGCGATCTGCTCGGGCGAGAAGTAGGGCACCATGAGCATCTTGAACGGCGTCAGCTTCTTCAGTTTGGCGTCCTGCGCAGCGGCCGGATTGCCGGCCAGCAGAAGTGCGCCAGCAAGCGCTACCGAAGCGAGCTTCAAAAAGCCCCGGCACCGTGACGGTGCATGGTTCGAATTCGCAAACATAGGGTTCCCTCCCTTGTGGATCGTCCTGCCGCCGCCCCGAATATCGTGGAGCGTCTCCGGACCGAATTCCATAATATACATTATACATTAGTCGGACTCACGCAACGCGGCACGAAAAAAATCCGCCCTGTCCGTGACACTTCGATTGCACGCCGCAAGAGCGTGCGTGCGCAGCTATCCGGCAATCGGCTTTCCGCAAACCGCCGCCGCCTCGGCTCCGAACGATCGCCGGATCGTTGCAATGCTGATCGCTTTGCAGCGAAGGATCGTGTTACTCGTTTTTTGGTGCGCCGGCCCGGCAGCGGCCGGGTTCGCCCTCGCGGCACGATGTTGGAATTGGACCGAAAAATGTCGGATGCACAGACGGACAACGCAGGCGAACAGTGGCGTCTAACGGGCGAAGTCCTGGCCGGGCGCCCGACCGTCTTCCGCGATGACCTTTTGGCCGACCAGGTGTTCCTGGTCACCGGCGGCGGCACGGGCATGGGCCGCGTGATGACGTTCCTTCTCGCCCGCCTCGGCGCCCAGGTCGTGATTTGCGGGCGGCGCGAAAACGTCCTGCAGGAGACCCGGGACGAGGTCGCCGAAACTGCCGGCGGCACGGTGCACGCAGTCCCGATGTCGATCCGGGAACCCGAGGCGGTCGAGCGGCTCATGGACGAGATATTCTCGAAATTCGGCCGTCTCGACAGCCTGGTCAACAATGCGGGCGGCCAGTTCTTTCAGGACGCGATCGAGTACAGCCACAAGGGTTGGCAGACGGTCATCGATCTCAACCTGAACGGGACCTGGTACATGATGCAGGCCGCCGCCCGGCGCTGGCGCGAACGGAAAATGCCGGGCAGCATCGTCAGCATCGTCGCGGTGATTTCGCGCGGCCTGCCCCAGATCGCCCACACCTGCGCCGCGCGGGCCGGCGTGATCGGGCTGACGCGGAGTCTGGCCGTGGAATGGGCGCCGCTGGACATCCGGGTCAACTGTATCGCGCCGGGATCGATATCGACCGAAGGGCTCGCGGTCTATCCGCCGGAAGCGAGCGCCCGGTTCCGCGATGCCAATCCCCTGCGCCGCCTCGGCGATCCGTGGGACATTGCCGAGGGCGTCGTCTATCTGTCCGCGTCCAGCGGGAACTTCATCACCGGCGAGCTGCTGATAATCGACGGCGGATTCCAGATGTGGGGAAATCCCTGGCCGGGCGGCGTCCCGGATCACTTCAACGTCGTCTGACCGGCGCCGCAGGCTCGCGCCGGATCCCGGAGCTCCATGCCGTTGTTCCGGTCGGTAGTCCGGCGCTGGAGACCCCTCCCATGACCGATGCCCGCGCAGACGTGATCGCCATGTATTCGCGCCATCCGATTTCGGCACGGCATATCCTGTTGAAGATCGGACCGGGGCCGCATCCGCCGGAAGCGCTATGGCCGCACGATCAGGACCACTACGGCGGGCTCGCCGCCAACGAGCGGCTGGCGGAAGCCGTCGGCATGTCGCCGGGAATGAAGATCGCGGACTTTTGCGCCGGTATCGGCGGCCCGGCGCGATGGTATGCGCACAGCAAGGGAGTCGACGTCACCGGCGTCGACCTTTGCCCCGACCGCGTGGCCGGCGCCGCGGCGCTGAACGAAGCGGTCGGCCTGTCGGGCCGGGTGCGGGTGCTCGAAGGCTCGATCGCCGCCGCGCCGCTGCCCGATGCCGCGTTCGACGCCGTGGTCAGCCAGGAAGCGTTCATGCACGTCCCCGACAAGGCGGCCGCGCTGGCCGAGGCGTTCCGCGCGCTTTGCCCCGGCGGACGGCTGGCGCTGACCGACATCACCGTTCCGGCGCCCCTGGCGGCGGCGGATCGAGACCTGTTGCGCCGCGGGCTGATGTTCAATTCCTGCGTGAGCCCGGCAGAATACGTCGCAGCGTTCGAGGACGCAGGGTTCGAAGACGTGCGCCTCACCGACCTGTCCGCCGAATGGGCGGAAATCCTGAAGGAACGGCTGCGCATGTATCTGGCGCTGCGTGAGGAAACCGCCGCCGCCGGCGCGCCGCAGGGCGACGCGTGGTTCTACCGGGCCTATCCCCGCTTCGTCGAACTGATCGCAACGGGCGGTATGGGCGGGGCGCTGGTCAGCGGGAGCAAGCCCGAATTCCGGTGAATCCGAGCCGGCGCCGGCCGAAGCGGCGGGCTCCGGGCCTGCCGAAGCAGGCGTCGCGGAAACGGGGACAATTCCGATTTATTGAACGATTGATCAAAATTCCAGCTCCGGTTTTTCCCGGAAATGCGCCATTTTCTCTTCGTCCAAAAAGCAAAACAGACCGGTCTATTTACCGTGTTTTTTTACCACCGCGCCGGTCGACCGGGCGAATTATTTGTTCATATAATGTTCTTTTCTCGGCTGTCAAGCCCCTCTTGTGCGCGGATCGCGCAGCGCAGGGCCCGGCTTCGAGCCCGCCCCGGCAATTCCGGCTCGTCGAAGGGCGCGCTGCCGCATCGGGGGTTTCGATGGAAGCGGACCGGCTCTAGCGTCCTCGATAGACCGGTTTGCGCCGCTCGGCGAAGGCAGCGATGCCCTCCGAATAATCCTCGGTGGTGCGGATCTTCTCGTAGGAATGGCCCTCGACGTCGAGCGCGACTCTGAGGCTGGTGTCGTAGGCGCTGTTCAATACGCGCTTGAGCGACTGCATCGAGATCGGCGCGAGCGCGTTGAGCCGCGCCGCATAATCGTGCACCAGCGCGGTCAGCCCGTCCGCATCCTCGGCGGTTGCGGTGAGAAGGCCCCAGTCCAGGGCCTGCTCCGCAGGAATCCGTTTGCCGAGCATTACCATGTCCATGGCGCGGGTGAGGCCCGCGATGCGCGCTACCCGCACGCTGCCCCCGGAACCCGGCATCTGGCCGATGGAACTTTCGGGCAGACCGACCAGGCAGTCCTTCGTGGCGAGCCGGAAATCGCAGGCAAGCGCCAACTCGAACCCGACCCCGAAGCAATATTTCTCCAGCGCGGCGATCACCGGCTTCCGGCAGCGCTCCGGCGTGCCTATGTCGTCGGCAAGATCGGACATGCGGTTCTTCGGGATCGAGGGAAAGGACCTGACGTCGCCGCCCGACGTAAACACGCCGCCCGCGCCGCGGATGCAGATCACGCCGATGTCGTCGTCCTCGTCCATCTCCTCGAGCAGGGCGCGGATCTGCCCGCGCGCGCGGTAGGACACGATGTTGAGCGGCGGCCGGTCGAGGATGACGTGGCCGATCCGCTTGTCGACGTCGATCTCGGCGCGCACGCCATCGAGGTCGCGCAGCCGTTCCGCGCGCCGCTCGGCATAGTCCCTTTCCATCGTCTCTCCTTCCGTCCCTGGCTAAAGGGTGCTGTCGAAATCCGGCAGAACCGTGTACGCCCCGTCGCGCAGCAGGCGGCGCAGCAGCTTGCCCGAGGCCGAGCGCGGAATGCTCTCGACGAAAACATAGGCGCGCGGCCGCTTGAACCGGGCGAGATCGCCGGCGAGGCAGGCGGCGTCGAGGCGCTCGGCGCTTGCCTCCGACGAGGCCGGCTCGACGAAGGCGACGACCTTCTGGCCCATGCGGTCGTCGGGTATCCCGATCACCGCCGCCTGGCGGACGAGCGGCAGGGCGTCGAGCGCGTCCTCGACCTCTTCGGGATGGATGTTCTCGCCGCCCGAGATGATCATGTCGTCGACCCGGCCGACGAGAAACAGTTCGCCGTCCTCGTCGAAATAGCCGAGGTCGCCGGTGAAATACCAGCCGCCGCGGATCGCTTTGGCGTCGGCGTCGGGCCGTTTCCAGTAGCCCGCGAAGGCGTCCAGGCACGCCATCGGCGCGATGACTTCGCCGATCTCGCCCCGGGGCAGGATCTCGTCGGGCCCGCTCCTGCAGTCCGGGTCGGCGAAGACGACGCGCAACTCCTGGCCGGTCGCCGCGCGCCCGGCGCAGCCCGGTTTATCGACCACATGGTCGCAGACGGCGAAGGAGTAGATCTCCGACGACCCGTAGAAATTGACGAAAACCTCGGGCTGGAAGATTTCGGCGCAGGTCCTGGTGAGCGCCGAGGTCATCGACGTCCCGGCGAATCCGATGTGACGGACCGAAGAGAGGTCGGCGGCCGCGATGCCGGGATGATGGACCATGTCGTGGAACATCGTCGGCACCAGGAACAGCGCCTCGATGCGTTCCGTCTCGATCAGCCCGATCGCATCGCCCGCGTCGAAGGCGGGCATGCAGACGAAGGCGCCGTTGAGTGCCGCCGCCATCTCCAGCGCGCGCACGCCCATGGTGTGGAACAGCGGCATCACGCCGAGCTGCACTTCCCCGTAGCGGTAGTGGAGCTGCGCGACGCAGTTGAACGTCGCGTTGCGCTCGGCGTTGTGCGTCCGCGGCACGCCCTTCGGACGGCCGGTAGTCCCCGAAGTGTAGAGCATCAGGCAGGTCGACGCCGGATCGGCCGGACGAGGCGCGATTCCGCCGGGCGCGCCTGCAAGATCCTCGAAGGCCGCGCCCTCCCCCGCCGCTCCGCCGACGCGGACACGGCGGTCTTCCGGGAACCCGGTCGCGCGCAGCGCTTCGACGGCCGAGGCTTCGGAGCGCGGCTCGTAGACGAAGACCTTCGCCTCGCAATTCTCGATCACATAGGCGAAATCGTCCCCGCTGCCCCGCCAGTTGAACGGGACGAAGGCCGCGCCGATCCGCTGGCAGGCCCAGAAAAGCGTCGCCGTCTCGACCCGGTTGGACAACACCGCGGCGACCGCGTCCCCGGCATCGATCCCCAACCCCGTCAGCCCGGCGGCGACGCGGGCGATCTCGTCGTTCCACTCTGCGTAGGTCATCCGGACCGGGCCATCGACCACGGCAAGCGCGCCGGGGTCCCGCGCAACGGCACGCGCGAAAACCGTACCGAGCGGTATGGCGGTCACGACGCGTCTCCCGCGACGTCCAGAATTGCGCGAACGATGCCCTCGTAGCCGGTGCAGCGGCAGATATGGCCGGACAGCATTTCGCGCACCTCGTCTTCGGTCGGGTCCGGGTTGGTTTCCAGGAACTGCGTCGCCGAGATCAGGATGCCCGGCGTGCAGAAGCCGCATTGCAGCGCGTGACGGCGGCGGAACGCCTCCTGCAGCGGGCTTAGTACCCCGTCCGTGGCGAGCCCTTCAACGGTGCCGATCTCGGCACAGTCTGCCTGCACCGCGAAGTGCAGGCAGGAACGCGCCGCGCGGCCGCCGATGGTGACGGTGCAGGCGCCGCAGACCCCGTGCTCACAGCCGACATGGGTGCCGAACAGCTTCAGCTCGTGGCGCAGAAAATCGCTCAATAGGGTCCGCGCTTCGGCGAAGCCGCTGTAGCGACGGCCGTTGACCGTAACGGTGACGCGATGCCGGGCGCCCGGCTCTATCCTCAGCATTGCCGCGCACCCGCTCTTTCGAAGGCCCGTTCGAGGACGCGGGCGCCCAGGACTCGAACGAGCTGGCGCCGATAGGCTGCGCTTGCCCTGGGGTCTTCCATCGGATCGGCCCGGTCGGCAGCCAGCGCCGCCGCCTCGGACGCCGTTCGGGCCGTCGCGGGCGCGCCGACAAAACCGGCAAGGTCGGCCAGCACCGGGCGGTCCTCTATGCCGCCGAGGCCGAGCGAC
Organism: Rhodospirillaceae bacterium; assembly: GCA_028819475.1. Taxonomy (NCBI): domain Bacteria; kingdom Pseudomonadati; phylum Pseudomonadota; class Alphaproteobacteria; order Rhodospirillales; family Rhodospirillaceae; species Rhodospirillaceae bacterium. The sequence goes on along the minus strand of JAPPLJ010000038.1, from coordinate 18,608 downwards.
AACGCGGCAAGGTTGCCGTCCGGAGCAACGGTCGCGACGGCAGCTGCCGCCCCGATGGCGAAGTCTCCGTGCCTCTGGGCGATCTCGTCGAAGGCATAGCCGGTCTTCGGGTTGCTCCGCGGCCAGCGAAGCGCGGTCACGAGTTCGTCGGGCTCGCGGATGGTGGTGAAAATTCCGTCGAAGAAGTCGGTCGCGGCGACGGCGCGCATCCCGCCCCTTTGCCGGAGGATCACGTCGCCGCCGAGCGCTGCCAGGGCCAACGGGATCTCGGCGCTTGGATCGGCGTGGCAGACCGAGCCGCCCAGGGTTCCCCGGTTCCGGGTCTGGAAATGCCCGACGAACGGCAACGCCTGGGAAAGAAGCGGCACCTCATCGCGGACGAGCGCGGAATCGAGCGCGTCGGCCTGCCGGCAAAGCGCCCCGGTTTCGACCGAATCGTCCAGAAGCCGGATACCGGACAATTCTTCGACGGGGTTGACGTCGACGATGGCGGCGGGCCGCGCCAGCCGCATGTTGAGCATCGGGCCGAGCGACATCCCGCCGGCCAGGACCGCGGCGTCGGAACCGAACTCGGCCATCAGGTCCAGCGCCTCGTCGAGCGTATCGGCCCGGCAGTATTCGAACGGTGCGGGTTTCACCCGGCGCCTCCGCCTTCCGCGACGAGCTCCCAGACCCTGTTGAGGGTGAAGGGCGGATCGATGTCCTCGCGTCCGAGCGCGTCGGCAACGGCGTTCGCGATCGCCACGGGCGCCAGCATCGAACAGCCGTCGCCCATCCCCTTGGAACCGAGCGCCGTGTGGGGGGATGGTGTGCCGACGTGGCCGACGATGAGGCGGGGCATCTCCGGCGCGGTCACGCAGAGATAGTCGGCAAGGGTGCCCGAGAGCGGATTCCCGTCGGTGTCGTAGACCATCTCTTCCAGCAGCGCGCCGCCGACGCCGTGAGCGAACCCTCCGACGATCTGGCCTTCTACGATCAGAGGATTGAGGACGTTCCCGACGTCGTGGACCGAGACGTATGTCTTCACGTCGACCTTTCCGGTGCCGGGATCGATCTCCACCGCCGCCAGATCGCAGATGAATCCGAAGGTCACGGCCGAAGCCACCCGGTCCCGGTCATCCGGCGGTCCAAGCTCGGGCGGCGACACGATCACGGTCTCGAAGATACCGGGCGCCATGCCCTCGGGCAGGCCGGCGGGGTGCCAGTGGGTCTTGGCGGCGACGCGGCGGAACGGGAGGGATTTTTCCGGCACGCCGACAATGCGGGCGGCGCCGTCGGCCAGTTCGATATCTTCCGCCGCCACCTCCAGGTCTTCGGCGGCGATTGCCCGGACCTTGTCGGCGACCCGGCGCGCGGCATCGCCGATGGCGCCGATCACCACCGACGAAAACCGGTTCGCGTAGTTGCCGGAGGCGAGCGACCACGCGCTGGTCAGTGTGTCAACCTCGGTCACCACGTCGATGTCGTCCGGCGTGAGCCCGAGCGCGTCGGCCACGATCTGGGCGGCGACCGTGGCATGCCCCTGCCCGGCCGGCGTCGAGACCGTCTTCACCGTCACCGAGCCGGACGGATCGATCGAAATCGTGCAGGTCCCGAGACCGCCGGACCGGCCGCCGGCGCGGGCGCGTTCCTCCGGCGTCTGGGCAAGCGTCACATAGGCCATGTTGGAACCGGACGGCTCGACCGCCGCCGCCATGCCGATGCCGAACAGCCGGCCCTCCTCCCGCGCCCGGTCGCGCTCGTCGCGCAACGAAGCGTAGTCCGCGAGGTCGAGCGCCTTGTCGAGGCCGGCTTCGTAGTCGCCGGCGTCGTAGAGCGATCCGGCCGGCGCGCGATAGGGAAAGGCGTCTTTCGGGATAAAGTTGCGCCGCCTGATCTCGGCGATATCGAGTCCGAGCGCCCGCGCGCCGGCCTCCATCGCCCGTTCCAGCGCGAAGAAGAACTGCGGGCCGCCATAGCCGCGGTTGAGACCGATCGGCAGGCGGTTCGTCGTCACCAGCCGGTTTTCGACGGATATGTTGCCGACGCCGTAAGCGCCGTTGGACGCGCTGTGCATGCGGTAGACGGAGGCCGGCTCCGGCGCGCGGATATAGGCGCCGACATCGACCGTGTTGAAGAACCGGAGGCCGGTCAGGGTGCCGTCGTCCCTGAACGCCGCTTCGACCGCATCTTCGCGGTTCGACGCCGATGAGGAACCCACCAGGTGCTCCAGCCGGTCCTCGATCCATTTGAGCGGCATGCCCAGAAGGCGGCTCGCCGCCGCCAGCAACACCAGGTATGGAAATATCCCCTGTTTGATTCCGAAGCTGCCGCCGCTCTGCGGAGCGGTGATCAGGCGCAGCCGGTTTCCCGGCACATCGAGCGCGTCGCACATCAGCGCGTGCAGGATGAACGGTCCCTGGAAATTGGACCAGATCGTGTAGCGGTCGGGCGCAGGCTCGAACTGCGCGACCGCGCCGTAGGTTTCCACCGGAGTCGAGGAATAGCGCGGGAAGGTCCAGTCCAGCCGGACGACGCGGTCGGCTTCCTCGAACGCGGTCTCCGGGTCGCCGTAGCGGAAGGTGCGATGGTGCGCGACGTTCGAACCGACCGCCTCGTGCAGCAACGGCGAATCGTCGTTCATGGCCGCCTTCGGATCGATGACCGGGGGCAGCGGCCGGTATTCGACCTCGATCAGTTCGAGCGCATCCTCGGCGACATACCGGTCTTCGGCCGCGACCAGCGCGACCGGCTCGCCGGCATAGCGCACCTTGCCGGCCGCCATCGGGTAATAGTCGATCGGCACCCGGACGGCACTCGGGATCGGTCCGGTCGCCGCGGCGATGTCGGCGCCGGTGAGGACGCCGTAAACGCCCGGGTGCGCCTCCGCTCTCGAAACGTCTATCGACAGGATTTCGGCGTGGGCGTGCGGCGAGCGCAGGAGCGCCGCGTGGCGGATCCCCGGTACCGGCTCCATGTCGTCAATGAAGCGCGCGCGGCCGGTGAGAAGAGCCTCGTCCTCCTTGCGCGGGACCGGAGCCCCGACCCAGCGGCCGACGACGGTCATCGCGCGGCGGGGGACGGTCCGCGACCGGCCGTCCGGCACTTGCAGAAACCGGCCGGGAACTGCGCGGTCGCGCCGCCGGCCGTCGCGCGCGCTGGCAGCCTGTTGCCTGTCATGCCCCGATTTTCCGATCTGCGTGCCGTTCGGGCCGGATCCCCGAGCGCCGTTCCTATCAGACCGGACGGGGCGCCGCGACACAATTTGCCCGATTTCTGCACATCCGGATCGCGGGTACATGCGGGACCCCCGTGATCCTTTGAAGGGCGGAGACATGCTCCCCGTACCCAGGCTGCGCCACTTCTGCGACATTGCCGTCGAACTGGGACCGGTCCGCGAGATGGGCGCGGGCCGCGCCGGGCGGCGGCGCATCATCCCGATCGTCGGCGGCCGCGTAACCGGGCCCGGGATATCGGGACGCCTCCTCAATCTCGGCGCGGACTGGCAGACGATATTCGCCGACGGGACCGCCGAGCTCGACACCCGGTACGCGATGGAAACGGACGACGGGGCCCTGATCGAAATCGTCAACTACGGCTTTCGCCACGGGCCCGCGGAGGTCATCGAGCGCCTCGCTGCCGGCGAGGACGTCCCGCCCGACAGCTACTACATGCGCACCCATGCCCGGCTCGAAACCGGCGATGCCGGATACGCCTGGGTCAACCGCATGCTGTTCGTCGGCACGGGAGCGCGGCAAGAGTCCTCGGTTCGGATTACACTCTTCGCCGTCGAGTGATCGAGACGCAGCCGCGCGGGCCGGGATCGGCGGCGGCGGTCCTCAGTGTTCCCTCAGCAGGCGGCCGAAGCCGTCCAGACGATCGCCGATCCCGGCACGGCGCAGGGCGAACCAGAAGGTCGCCGTATTGCTGCTGACCACCGGTTTGCCGCACTCGGCTTCCAGCCGTTCGATCACGTCCAGGGTCGCAAGATCGGTGCAGGACAGCAGGATCGCCTCGGCCTCCGCCCGGTCGACGCGCCGGGCCAGGGCATATACCTCCTCAGGCCGGATGCGCGCGATGTTGCGGTGCTCCTGCGGCCCGCCGGCGCCGTAGCCGAAGCCTTCCTCGTGGACGACGGCGATGCCGTGGTCGGCCAGGAACCGCACCTCGTGGGCGTTGAGCGATGCGTCGTAGGGCGTGCCGAGCGCAATCTTCGTCGCGCCGAGGGCGCGCATGGCCTCGACCAGCGCCTGCGCGGTCGTCACCGCCGGCCGGCCGGTGCGCTCGGCCATGAAGTCGGCCAGGGATTCGACAGGGTTGACGAGGGAGCCGGCCGTGCAGCCGTAGGCGATCAGATCGACGCTGGCCAGCGCCAGGTCGCCGGCGTAGCGCGCAAGGTCGGCATGGAGCGCCGCCTTGCCGGCTTCGCTCACCGTATCGAGATGCAGCGGCATGCGCGCCGCATGGATCGTCACGCCCGGCGGCGTCATGCGGGCCCACTCCGCCTCGTTAGCGGTGTTGGCCGGCGGCACAATGACGCCGATCTTGGCCCGGGTGCCGTAGACGGTCGGATGATCGACGCGGTCTAGCCGCATGGCGTTTTCCCTTCCGATCCCGCCGGTCCGGCGCGGCGTTGCAACGATTCCCGGGGATAAGAGGTTACAAACCGCACAGTGTCCAGCGCCACCTGCCGGTCGCCGCGGCGGGAGGGACCGGACCTCTCTTTGTGGAGCGCGTCCGCCGGGCAGCACCCGGCGCCGGCTCTCCGCATATTGCCACACGCCATGCATTGCGGCATCCGGCCGGTTTCATCGGCTGGACGTTCGGCGACGGCAATCGTCCGGCCGTAAATGATGTCCGGAGGCGAGTTCCGAGTTTCCTTCGATCGGATTGCATGCTAGCGCACCCGGCCCGCGCAAGCTGCGGCGGACAAAGGACCGTTCGGCGGCGGCCGGGGCAGTATCTTCGCCGGCGCGGCCGGCACGCGTGCCGCGCAGTTTTCCGATCCGCGCCCCTAGCGAATGAGGAGTGAATGGGGAGCGAATTGGGATGGAAATGGGCGCGCGGGCGAGAGATTATGGCGGACGGGCCGGAGGCGCGCCGAATTCGCGAAAGGGACCTTCGATGTCGAAGCGGGCAAAATCTCATCGTCAGGACGGGGCCCCTGTCTCCGGCACCCACCCCATGACCCCGGAGGGCGACGGGCGGGGCGACGGGCGGGGCGACGATCCGATCGCCGTCGTGGGCATGGCGTGCCGGTTTCCCGGAGCGGAGAATCTGGACGCCTTCTAGAGCTTGCTGGCGTCCGGCGGCAACGCCGTGACCCACGGTTCGCCCGGCCCGGGCGACGATCGGGTGAGCGAAATGTTTCCCGATGACGTGGCCGTGCACGACGCCAGCCGTTACGGCGCCTTCCTTTCCGACATCGACCGGTTCGACGAGGCGTTCTTCCGTATCTCGCCGCTGGAGGCGCAGTCGCTCGACCCGCAGCAGCGGCTGCTGCTGGAGTTGAGCTGGGAGGCTCTGGAGGACGCGGGGATCAGCCCGGACCGCCTGGTCGGCAGCCGCACCGGAGTCTATGCGGGAATTGGCAGTTACGAATATCAGGAAATCGTTCGCGACGAAGGCGGATCGGTCGGGCCCGACACGCCGCTCTATCTGGTGACGGGCAACCGTTTCAGCACCGCGACCGGGCGCGTTTCCTTCGCGCTCGGCCTCGAGGGCCCGTCGATCGCCGTGGACACCGCCTGCTCCTCGGCGCTGGTCGCGGTCCATCAGGCCGTGGCGGGCCTCCAGCGCGGCGAGGCGGATATCGCGCTGACCGGCGGGGTTTGCGTGATCCTGTCGCCCACGACCACGGAAGCTTTCGCGAACGCCGGCATGCTGTCGCCCACCGGCCAGTGCTGGACCTTCGACGAACGCGCGGACGGGTTCGTGCGCAGCGAAGGCTGTGGCATGCTGGTTCTCAAGCGTCTGAGCGAGGCGGAGGCGGCCGGCGACCGGATCTGGGGGATAATCCGCGGGTCGGCCATAAACCAGGACGGGGAACGCCCGGGACTGCCCGCCCCGCGGGCCCTCACCCAGGCGCATGTGATCGAGGCGGCGCTGGCGCGGGCCGGTATTCCGCCCGCGCAGGTGGACTATCTGGAAGCGCACGGGACCGGAACCAAGCTGGGCGACCCGACCGAGCTGGCCGCAGCGGGATCGGTCTACGGCAGGGGGCGCACGGCGGACCGGCCGCTGCTCGTCGGCTCGGTGAAGACCAACATCGGCCATCTGGCGGCCGCGGCGGGGGCCGCGGGCCTCATCAAGGTCCTGCTTTCGATGCGCCGGGGCACGATCCCGAAACATCTCAACTTCCGGACACCGAACCCGCAGATCGATTGGGACAGCTTTCCGGTACAGATCACCGTGGCGGAGACGGACTGGCCGGCCGCGTCCGGCCGCGGGCCGCTGGCCGGCGTCAGTTCGTTCGGCTTCTCGGGAACCAACTCCCACGTCATCGTGGAAGGGTACGGAAACGGCGCAGACGAGGCCGCGAACGGCGCGACGCCGTGGCCGTCCGGCGCGCCGACCCCCGTGTCCGCCTCTGTGTCCGCCTCTGTGTCCGCTTCCCTGCCCGATCACATTGAAGACATTCCGCCGGCCGAAGGGCTCGGCCCGCGCGAGCTTCGGATCCTGCCGCTTTCCGGGAAGTCGGACGCGGCGCTCGGGGACCTTGCGGGCCGGTATCTCTCGTGGCTCGACGCGGAGGACGGGAACGGTGCCCGGCTCGCCGACATGGCGTGGACGGCAGGTGTCGGGCGCAGCCATTTCGGCCATCGCGACGCCGTAACGTTTCGCAACGCCGAAGACCTTCGCGCCGGCTTGCGGACACGCGCCGAGGGCGGCGAATGGCCTGCCGCGACGGCGCCGGCGCAAGTCGCGTTCGCCTATACCGGCCAGGCGAGCCAGTGGGTCGGCATGGGCGCGGATCTCTACGAGACCGAGCCGGCGGTACGCGCCGTTCTCGACCGCTGCGACGCCCTGCTCAGGAAAGAGCGGAACGGCTCGCTGCTCGACGTGATGTTCGGCAAGCCCGGCGCCACGGGAGACCTGGACGATCCGGAATGGAAGCAGCCCGCGATCTATGCGCTTGAATGCGCGCTGACGGCGCTGTGGTCCGGCATCGGCATCCGGCCGGATGTCGTGTTCGGCCACAGCCTCGGAGAGATTGCCGCCGCGCGCACCGCCGGCGTGTTCAGCCTGGAGGACGGTCTGCGATTCGCCGCGGCGCGGGGCGCACTGATCGGCGCCTTGCCGGGCGAAGGCGCGATGGCGGCCGTGTTCGCACCGGCCGCCGACGTGGCGGCCGCCCTGGAGCAGCACAACGCGTCCGGGAAGGGGATCGGCCTGTGCATCGCCGCAGACAACGGCGCGCACCAGGTGATCAGCGGTCCGGCGGCGGAGATCGCGGCAATCCTCGAGCGCTTCGAAGCGCAGGACATCCGGGTCGCGCGGCTGCGAAAGAGCCCCGCATACCACAGCGCCATGGTCGAGCCCGCGCTGGACGATCTGGAAGCGGTGCTGTCGACGATGTCCTTCTCGCCGCCGTCGCTGACATTCGTGAGCAACCTGACCGGCCGTACGGTCGAACCGGGCGAGACGCTCGACGCTGCATACTGGCGGCGCCAGGCCCGCGAGCCGGTCGCGTTCCGGGCCTGCGTCGAGACGCTGGCGGAGATCGGCGTCGATGCGCTCGTCGAGATCGGCCCGCACGCGGTGCTCGGTCCGATGGCCACGCTGAGCTGGCCGGAATCGGCGCGCGGCGGCGCCGGCGCGCCGATCGCCCTGGCCAGTCTTCGCCGGCCGTCCGAATCCTCGCCGGAGCCGGCCGGGGGCGACGCCTTTGTGGCGGCGGTCGCCGGCGCGTACGGGGCGGGCTTTCCGATCGCCTTCGAAGGGCTGTTCGCCGGCGAGGAACGCTGCCGCATCCAGTTGCCGGGCTATCCGTTCCAGCGCCAGCGCCACTGGGTCGAGGCCCCGAAGCGGCGGCGCCCGAGCACAGGCCATCCCTTGCTGGGTGTGCGGCACGAATCGCCGCGCGGGGAGGCCGCGTTCGAGACGGAGATATTCGTCTCCGACCCGCCTTGGGTGAAAGACCATCTGGTGTTCGGCCAGGTCGTGGTGCCGGGCGCGATGTTCGCCACGATGGCGGCGACGGTGCTGTGGGGCGAGCGCGCCCGCTCGGTCGTCCTGGAGGATTGCCAGCTGCACAGCCCGATGATCATCCCTCTGGAAGGTTCCGAAGACGAAGCGGGCGAAAGCGGGCGGAAACTCCAGATCGTGTTCGACGGCGCCGACGGCGCGTCGCCGCGTCGCTTCGAGGTGTTCAGCCGCGGCGGCGAGGACGGCTGGACCCTGCACCTCGAAGGCCGGATGTCGCCGGGCGGGGCGCGGCCGGAAGGCGGGGAACGGGTCGACCTCGAAGGCCTCATCGCGGAGCTGACGCCCGGAGACGTCCCCTCGCTCTACCGCAACAAGGTGAGCACCAGGGTGGTGCTCGGGCCCGCGTTTCGGCCCCTTCAGGCCGTGTGGTCCGGCCACGGCGAGGCGGTTGGTGAGGTCGCGCTCCCGGACTGCCTGGACGGGGGCGGACTCGACCTGCACCCGATCCTGCTCGACGGCTGCTTTCAGACCGTGCTCGCGGCGCGCGACCAGGCCCGCGTCGCGGGGAAATCCACCTACATGCCCTTCGGCTGGGACCGGCTGTGGCTGGCGGGGCCGCCGCCCGAACGGATCTTCTGCCATGTCCGCATGCGCGAGGCCGCCCGAAGCGGCTATTCTGACGAGCACGCGGACGACTCTCCGGAAATCGTCAAGGCCGATCTGAGCCTCTTCGACCCGGCCGGCGCGCCGATCGGCGGCGTGGACGGGTTCACGATGAAGCGGGCAACGCGCACCGCCATGCTCTCGGCGTCGCACGCGCTCAAGGATCTCCTGTACGAAGTCGTCTGGCGGGAACAGCCCCTGTCCGGCGGGCTTCAGTCGGCACAATTTCTCGAAGGCCCGGAATCGATCGGCGCCCGGACGGGATCGTTCCCCGACTATCTCGCGGCCGAGGATGTCCGGCCCGAAGAGCGGGCCGCCCTGCTCGGGGACCTGGACCGGCTTGGCGTCGCCTATGTGCTCGCGGCGCTCGACCGGCTGGGCTGGCGGCGCAGCGCGGGTGCGGCCGTCGAGGCGGAGGCCCTTTGCGGCGAACTTGGCGTCGTGCCGCAACACCGGCGGCTGTTCGGCCGGCTGCTCGGAATTCTGGCCGGGGCAGGGATACTGAAGCGCGAACCGGATAGCGGGCTCACCGTCGCCGTCGGGTCCGGGGACGCGCTGCCGGACGCGAGCCTCGGCGATCCGGAGCGCCTGGCGGAGCAGTTGCGCGCCCGGCACCCGCATGGCTCGAACGAACTCGGACTCCTCGAGCGGTGCGGCAGCGCCCTCGCCGAGGTCTTGCAAGACCAAACGGATCCGCTCTCGCTGCTCTTCGGCAGCGACGGGACGAGCGCGGCAGACCTCTATCGCACCGCGCCGGCCGCCCGCGCCGCGAACCGGATGCTGGCCGACGCGGTCCGGGCCGCCGTCGAGGCTCTGCCGGAAGGCCGGCGCCTGCGGGTGCTGGAGGTCGGGGCGGGCACCGGATCGGCGACCGAGCCGATCCTGTCGGAGCTTCCGGAAGGGCGTTTCGACTACATGTTTACCGACATATCGGCGGGATTCTTTGCCGAGGCGGAATCGCGCTTCGCGGCGAGCGGGGCGCCAATCGAGTATCGGGCGCTCGATATCGAGACGGATCCGGCGGCGCAGGGTTTCGACCCTCACGGCTACGACCTGGTCGTCGCGGCGAACGTGCTCCACACCACCCGGGACCTCGGGGAGACGCTGGCCCACTGCCGGTCTCTGCTTGCGCCCCGGGGCCAGCTCCTGGCTCTCGAACTCATACGCGGCCGGCACCTCCAGGATCTCACCTTCGGGATGCTGGACGGCTGGTGGCGCTTCGCCGACAGCTACCGGCCGGACCACGCGCTCGCGGCTCCCGAGACCTGGCGCCGGGCATTCTCGGATGCGGGTTTCGCGGAGACGGAGGTGCTGGGGGTCGACACTTTCGACGACGGGCGGCCGCTCGGTCCGGGAATCATCGTGGCGCGAGGCCCGGAGGAGGTCGCCCTTCCCCGCGGCGTCTGGATCGTGGCGCCGGATCGCGACGGTGTCGGCGAGGAACTCGCTGCGGCGCTTGCGGCCCGGAATCAGACCGTGGTGATCACGGGAGAGGACGAGGCGGCAGACGCGGCGCCGGTCACCGGGGCCGGCGTCTTCAGGTCGTTCGTCCAGACGGAACGCCGGGAATCCTGGCGTTCGCTCGTCGAGGGGCTGCCCGGCGATGCGCCCCTCCACGGCATTGTCCATCTCGCGGCGCTCGACGGGCGCGGCGCAACGGCCACGACCGAACAGGTCGCGCACGACGTGAAAAAGGCAGTCACGAGCGCTCTTTCGCTCGTCCAGGGAGTTCTGGACGCAGGCGCTACGCCCGCGAAGGGCCTGTGGCTCGTCACCCGGGGCGCCCAGTCGCTGGAGCGCGAACGCGACGGCGAGATCGCCGGGGCGGCGCTGTGGGGCTTCGGCAAGGCAGTGGCGAGAGAAGCGCTGCAGCTCGGGGCGCGGATGATCGATCTCGACCCCGAAGACACAGCGCAGCGGTCGGAACTTGCCGAGGAGCTGCTGTTCCCCGGTTCGGAGAACCACATCGCCTTCCGGCGCGGCAGGCGGCATGTCGCGCGCCTCGTCCGGACCGGGTCCGCAACGCCGCGTATCGCGTTCCCGGACGACGCCGGCTGGCGGCTTGCGCCCGACGAGGGCGGATCACTGGACGGCCTGCGGGTGGAGACGGCGCCATCGGACGGGCTTGAGCCCGGAGAGGTTCGGGTGGCGGTCGAGGCGGCGGGTCTCAATTTCCGCGACGTGCTACGGGCGACCGGAGCGCTCGATACCGGATTGCTCGGCCGCGAGATGTGCGGCCGGATCGTCGAGGCGGGACCGGAGGTCGCGGACGTCGCGGTCGGCGACCGGGTGGTCGGCCTTGCGTTCGGCGCGTTCGGACCGGAAGTCGTGACCCGGGGCGAGCTCGTGGCGCCGGCACCGGAGCGGATGCCGGCGGCGGCGCTGGCGACCGTTCCGGTGGCCTTCACCACCGCGGCGCTCGCGTTCGATCTGGCCGGGCTGAAGGCCGGCGAGCGGGTGTTGATCCACGCCGCAGCCGGCGGGGTCGGGCTCGCGGCGATCCAGCTGGCCCACGCCGCCGGCGCGGAAGTGATCGCGACGGCGAGCGCGTCCAAGCAGGCCTATCTCCGATCGCTCGGTATCTCGCAGGTGTTCGACAGCCGGCAGACCGCCTTCGGCAAGGAGATTCTCGATGCGACCGCCGGCGCGGGCGTCCACGTCGTGCTGAACAGCCTGACCGGGCCGGGCTTCATCGAAGCGAGTCTCGAATGTCTCGCGCCCGACGGCCGCTTCGTCGAGCTTGGCGCGCGGGACATCTGGAGCGAGGCGGCGATGTCTGAGACCCGCCCGGACGTGGCCTACTCGGTATTGCGGCTGGACGTTCTCAAGGAATCCGATCCCGCCCGGCCGGGTGCGGCGCTGGGGAGCGTGATGGGCCGGCTCGCCGCAGGAGAGCTGTCCCCGCTGCCGCGCAGCAGTTGGCCGCTCGCCGAGGCGGCGCCGGCGATGGCGTTCATGCGCTCGGCGCGGCATATCGGAAAGATCGTCCTCACCATGCCGCCGCTCACAAAGGGCCGGCTGCGGGAGGACCGGACCTATCTCGTCACCGGGGGCTTGGGCGGGATCGGCTGCGCAGTGGCCGGCCAGCTCGCGGACCGGGGCGCGAAAACGATCGTGCTGAACGGGCGCCGTCCCCCCGATCCCGCCGTCGAGGACGCGATACGCGCGCTCGAAGCGCGCGGCGTCACGGTTCGCGTCGAGCTTGCCGACATGACGGACGGCGCGGCGGTGGATGCGATGCTTGCGCGGATGGATGCCGAGCTTCCTCCGCTCGCCGGGGTGATCCACAGCGTGGGCGTGCTGTCGGACGGCGCGCTCGGGAACCAGAGCTGGGAGCGGTTCGAACAGGTCCTGTGGCCGAAGATACTGGGCGCCTGGCACCTGCACCGGGCGACCGAGGACCGCGATCTGGATCTCTTCATCCTCTTCTCAAGCGTGGTGGGGATCCTCGGATCGGCGGGCCAGGCGAACCACGCCTCCGCCAACGCGTATCTCGACCGGCTCGCCGCCCACCGGCGCGCCCAGGGGCTGCCGGGTCAGGCCATCGCCTGGGGCGCGTGGTCGGGAGTCGGCGAGGCGGAAGAGCAGCGGGACCGGATCGAGGAGCATCTCGCGGCCCGCGGCGTACGCTGGGTCACGCCGCAGCAGGGCTTGCGGGCCTTCGATCAGCTCGTGTCGCAGGATCTCACGGCCGGGGCGGTGACGGCGGTCGACTGGTCGGTCTATGCCGAGAGCTTCGGCGCGAGCCCGGCGCTCCTGGAAGATCTCCTGACCCGGACCTCGGCCGAGGCCGAACCTGCGGCCGCCGCTCCGGAAAACGATCTCCTGTCCCGGCTCCGGGCGGCGCCCGCCGGGGAACGGGAAGACGTGCTCGCCTCCTTCCTCCGGGAGGAGTTGCAGGCGGTGCTGCGTTTGTCGTCGCCGCCATCCCCGACCGCGAGATTCTTCGATCTCGGGATGGATTCGCTGATGGCGGTAGAACTCCGCAACCGCCTGAACCGGGGATTGGACGGAGTCTATACCGCGTCGAACACGGTGATGTTCGACTATCCCCACACGGCCGCCCTCGCGCGTTTCCTGGACGGCGAGCTCGGAGACCTCGGCGCGGGCGGTGCGCCTGAGACGGATGCGCGGCCGGCCGCGCAGCCGCGGCGCAGAAGGCCCGACCGGCGGCCGCTGCCGTCGTCCCGTGCGGACAATCGCGCCGCCGAACGCGACGGGATCGCGATCGTCGGCATGGCTTGCCGGTTCCCCGGCGCTACCGGTCTCGCCGCTTTCTGGAATCAGCTCGAGGCCGGCGTCGACGCGATCGCGGACAGACGGCCCGACTCCGGTGCCGGACCCGGGCCCGGCGGAGACCCCGGTTTCGACAATGCCGCGTTCCGGCGCGGCGGTTTCGTCTCGGGCATCGACGAGTTCGATGCACGGTTCTTCGGGATCCGGCCGATCGAGGCGCGGACCGTCGACCCGCAGCAACGGATGCTGCTCGAAACGAGCTGGCTGGCGCTCGAGGACGCGGGAATCGACCCCGGCGGGCTCGAAGGCAGCCGCACGGGTGTGTATGTCGGGATCAGCGGCTCCGAGTACCGGGAGGTGATCGCCAGGAGCGGGGAGGACATGGCGGTCCTCGAGACCGCGGGGAGCGTGGCCGCCGGGCGGGTCGCCTTCGCGCTGGGGCTCATGGGTCCGGCGATCCCCTTCGACATGACCTGCGCCTCGTCGCTTGCCGCGGTGCACGAGGCCGTCGCGGCGTTGCACCGCGGCGAGGTGAACCTCGCACTCGCGGGCGGAGTCAACGCGATCCTGTCCCCCGTGATTACGAAATTCTTCGTCGAAGTCGGCTTGCTGTCTTCGACCGGACAATGCAGGGCCTTCGATGCGGCCGCGGACGGTTATGTGCGCGGCGAGGGCTGCGGCATCGTCGTCCTCAAGCGGCTCGCCGACGCCGAGGCGGATGGCGACCCCATCTGGGCGGTCGTCCGCGGAACGGCCGTGAACCACAACGGTGCGAGCGCGGGCATGACGGTACCGAACGGGCCGGCCCAGGAGGCGGTGATCGAGGACGCCCTGTCCCGGGCCGGGATCGCTCCTGCCGAAGTGGATTATCTCGAGGCGCACGGCACCGCCTCGGAACTCGGAGACCCCATCGAGGTGCAGGCGGCGGCAGCGGTCTACGGCGAGGGGCGGGACCCTGCCCGCCCGCTGTTGATCGGCACGGTCAAGACGAACATCGGTCATCTCGAGGCAGCGGCGGGCGTCGCGGGGATCATCAAGGTCGTGCTCGCGATGCGCCGCGGCGTGATCCCGAAACACCTGCACTTCGACGCACCGAATCCGCACCTGGACTGGGACCGGCTTCCGGTTCGGGTGACCTCGGAACCGACGGACTGGCCGGTCGACGGCGGCCGGCCGCCCCGCGCGGCGGTGAGCGCTTTCGGGATCTCCGGCGCGAACGCGCACCTCGTGGTGGAGGGATATGCGGCACCGAACGGCGCCGATCGATCCGCCGATGCGGCGGCCCCGGAAGGGGCTCCGGGCGCGGTCGCAATTGCTCTTCCCGATCCCGGCCCGGACCAGGCGCCGGTGCCGGAAGCGCACGGCCCGCGCGCGGTTCGGCTCCTGCCGCTTTCGGGCAAGTCGGACGGCGCCTTGCGAACGCTTGCCGGGCGGTACCTCTCGTGGCTCGACGAGCGCAACGGAGCGGCGGCGAACGGCCGGTCCGCGGTAGACTCGTTGCTCGCCGACATGGCGTGGACGGCCGGAATCGGCCGCAGCCACTTCGCCCACCGCGCCGGCGTCGTCTTTGACGATGCGGCGTCGCTCCGGGCGGGCTTGAGCGCTCTCGCCGACAGGTCGAACGGACCTGGCGGTTGCGAGCCGCCGAAGACGGCGTTCGTGTATCCCGGCGACGGTGAAGGTGCGGCTGCCGCGGCAGAGGCCCTCTATCGTAGCGAGCCGGTGGCGAAGGCGCTCTTCGACCGCTGCGACGCGGCCCTTCGCGCGGAAGGGGGCGCGTCGCTGCTCGACCGGATGTCCGGCGAATCCGGCCCGGAGCAAGCGCTCGACGGCCCGGCGCTCTATGCGCTCCAGTGTGCGCTTACCGCGCTGTGGTCGAGCGTCGGAGTCCGGCCCAGCGCGGTTGTCGGGTTCGGCGCCGGGGAACTCGCCGCGGCCCATGCGGCCGGGGTGCTGGATCTCGAACAGGGAATTCGCCTTGCCGTGGCGCGGGAAGCGGCGAAAGCCGCCGCCTCGGAAGACGGTCTCGATGCGGCGCTCGCGGGAATAGCGTTCAGGCCGCCGACCATTGCTCTCGTCAGCGGCGTCACAGGCCGGGCGTTGAGGTCCGAAGAGGTGCTCGAAACGGCTTGCGGGCTTCGGCATCTGCATGAGCCTGCCGCGTACGGGCCGTGCATCCGGACGCTGGCGGACCGGGAGGTGGGGGCGGTCGTGGAGATCGGCCCCCGCGGCTCGGTCGGCCCGACGATCGCCTCGCACTGGCCGAAGTCCGCGGGCGGCGCCGGGGAGGCCGGGAACGGCGCCGGCCGACCGGTCGTGCTGCCGGGTCCCGGGGCGACCGGCGGAAACGGCTCCGCGCCGGACGGCGATGCCGGCTTCGTGGAGGCGGTGGCCCGCGCCTACGAGGCGGGGCTCCCGGTCGCGTTTGCCGGGCTCTTTGCGGGAGAGACGCGGTGCCGCATCCCCGTGCCCGGCTACCCGTTCGAGCGCCGGCGCTATTGGGTCGGTTCACTGAAGACGTAATCGCGCGGCGGGCATGCCCATATCCGGGCTTGCGCGCCGGCGGCCCTACAAAAACCGGTTGCTCGCGAGAAAATCCCGAAGCAGAGCAGCGCATACTGCCGGCTGCTCGAGTTGGAGAAAGTGGGTCGACTCGGGCAGGAAATCGTAGTCCACGGTCATCATCTTGCTCAGGTCGAACGCCGGCAGGTAGGTGCTCGGCAGCGTCGGATCGGCGCCGATGACCTTCGTCGGGCAGGAAAGCTCCTCCAGGTCCATGAGCGGCGAGAAGCTCCGGACATAGTCCACAATCTGCGCCTCATACTCGCGAGGACATCGGAGCTCGAAACCGTCCCCGTCCGGGGATCGGCGAAGCGTGGTGCGGGCCATGAGCTCGCGCACCCCGGGCACGACGCGCCTGAACCCCCGCATGTAGGCCAGGAACTCGGCATACTCCTCCTGCGACTCGAACCGATGTCCGCGCCGCCGGACCAGTCCCGCCTGCCGCTCGACGGCCGCATCGAACTCCGCCTCGTTCGCCGTCGGCTTGCAAAGGGGCGGATCGAAAAGAATTTGCGCCGAAAAGCGCCTGGAGAACGACAGAAGCGAAATCAGGGCGGATATGGAGTGGAACACGCCGACAGTGGTCTTTTCCCCGTATCGACCGAAAACGGCCTCGAGGATGAGATCATGGTCATGCATCAGAATGGGAATATTGTGGTTTTGCCGAACGCCGACGGTGTTCCAGCCGTGGTTTCGGATGTCGAAGACCATCACATCGAAGTCATCGAGAAACAGTGACCAGAAGGGGTAGTAGAGATCGATCGCAAGGCCGTTGCCGTGGCTCAGAACGAGCCGGAGGCCGGATGGATTTCCGTGACGGCGCACGGAGGTGACCGACCCGTCGTGGAGTCGGACCTCGCACACGGAAATAGGCTCGGGGATTTCCCAGACCGTCTCTGAGGTCACGGTTGTGCTCCCGTACGATCCCCGAATTCATCGTCCCGCCGGGGAACGGAAGACACGACGCAAGGACCGCTGCGTCGTGGCAGCCTGTCGGAAGCGTCCGGCGCCTCTGCGACACCGGCCGTTTCCGGGGTGCCTCTGTCCCCCCGACGCGCCGAGGACCCCGGAAATCAGGGCCCTCGGCTTGATCGGTATGGATTACTCCGGGCTATGTCCTAGCCCGGAACAATCAACCGGCATTGGCATCCAGATATGTGACGACGTCGCCCAAAGTCTGGAAGTCCGCAACGTCTTCGGCGCGCATCTCCACGCCGAACGCCTCTCCACACGCTTTGACGAATTTGACGGCGTCCATCGACGATATCCCCGAATCGCCCAATCCGACGCCGAAATCCGGATCGCGGTCGGCATCCAGATGCTCGCGGAAAAGCGCTCTGACACGGTCTTGTGTAGCTGACATGTAATTTTACTCCCGATGACGATCGAATGCAGACTTATTCTGCACCGGGGTTTGTCGCAGGAATTTCCTCGATGTGTAGGGGTTTCGAGCAATCGGAGAATTTGACATTCAATCCCCACCTCGTGATGGAACATGGCGGACGAGCGGCAATCGACGAGGCCGTTTCCCGGGCGAGCGGACGCATCCGGAGACCGCCTCGAAGCGCCATGTCCAGCCGAACCGGGCCGGCGCCCGGAAGCGCCGGGCGGTCGAGCGGCCGGGTCGGGTGCGGTGCGGCGAAATCGCCAACATCCCGGCTGCGCGCGGCTTCCTCTGCCTGGCGGCGATCTCGGGCCGGGCTTCGCCGATAGCCCGTCTGTCTGCTGTTCTCCGGTGAATGGTCGGAGCGGCGGGATTCGAACCCACGACCTTCTGACCCCCAGTCAGACGCGCTACCTGGCTGCGCCACGCTCCGGCCGGTGTGGAAAATAGAACAGGGCGGGTGCGGTTACAACGCGGCTCCGCGCCGCCCGTCCGCCCGATCGGCGCTGCCGGCCTACGGCTCCGGCGGCGGACCGCGCAGCCGGTCGCGGACCTCTTCCAGACCGTCGATCAGGCTGGCCAGGCTGGCCCGCTCAAGGGAGATCCGGTCCGCCGACTCCGGCGCTTCGGGATCGGGACCGGCGACGGCCGCATCGGCGGCGCGGGGCGCCTCTCCGACCGGCGCAGCGGCCGAACCGCCCGCTCCGGCCTCTCCGGCCGCGACGCCTTCCGGCGCCGCTTCCGGCCGGCGCAACACCGGAGGTTCGGGCGCTGCGCGCGTGCGTTCCGGCGCCGCCGGCCCGGCCGGTGCGTGCCCGTCTCCGCCGGCCTGCGCCCGTTCCGCGGCGGCGGACGCCCGGCCGGCCCCGGAAGAGGCGGCCGTACCGCCTTCGCGCAAGAGTTTCTGGACGCCCTTGATCGTGTAGCCGTCATCGTACAGCCAGGCCCTGATCCGGTTGAGCAGGTCGATGTCTTCGGGCCGGTAATAGCGCCGCCCGCCGCCCCGCTTCAGGGGTTTGATCTGGCTGAATTTGGTCTCCCAGAACCGAAGCACATGCTGCGGCACGCCGACTTCGCCGGAAACTTCGCTGATCGTGCGAAAGGCGTCCGCCGATTTGGTGCGGCGGCTCATCCCTCGATTCGCATTCGCGGGATCGTCGTTCGAGGACGCCATGGTTGCTCTATCCTGTCAGCGGTGCCCGTCCGCCCGCCGCGCTGCAGCGCTAGTCGCTGTCCGGCCGGTTCAGGCGCTCTTTCAAAATATTCGACGGCCGGAAAACCAGGACGCGCCGCGGCGAGATCGGTACTTCCTCGCCGGTTTTCGGATTGCGGCCCGTCCGCTCCCCCTTGTTGCGCAACATGAAACTGCCAAAAGATGAAATCTTGACATTCTCGCCGCCGACCAGCGCATCGCATACTTCTGCAAGCACCGATTCGACCAGTTTCGCCGAATCGTTGCGCGACAGCCCGATCTCCTCGTAGACCGCCTCGCCGAGATCGGCCCGCGTTATCGTGTTTGCTGCCATTGCCGCCTCCCCAACAGCCGACAGATTTAGCCGCCAACCTTCGGGACCGTCAAGAACCTCGATTCCCTGATAGGCGTCGATTACGCGAGGGATTGGCGTTCGGGATGCGG
>JAPPLJ010000037.1 GCA_028819475.1 Rhodospirillaceae bacterium | reverse complement strand
AAGGATAATGGACGACGCAATCCTGCCCGACATGGGCAGAATGAACGGACGATGAAGCTCACAAAGAAAAACGCGCTGTTCGCCGGCAGCGACGACGGTGCCAGAACCTGGGCGAGATGCGCCAGCCTGATCGGCACCTGCAAGCTCAACGGCGTCAATCCGCAGGTCTACCTGACCGACACCCTGCGCCGGATCATCGACATGCACCCCGTGTCACGCATCGACGAGCTCATGCCCTGGAACTTCGCCCCGACAATCCCGGGCGTCACACGTCAACAAGGGTAACCGCGCGGCGCTTACGTTCGTCGCCGACGAGCCGGTCTATCTCTCGCAGGTCGCGCCCTTCATGCACTACCGCGCGGAACCCTGGCCCGGGACGCTGTTCGGGGGACGGTTCCCGATCGACGTCTGGCCGCGTCCGCTGATGTGGGCGTTCGAGTGGCACGACACGGAGAAGGAGCTGCGCCTCGTGCGGGGCGAGCCGCTGTTCTACTGCCAGTTCGAGACGCTGCCGCCGGACCGGCCGTTCCGGCTGGTGGAGGCGGAGCGCACGCCGGAGCTCGACGCCTATCTCGAACACATCTCGGGCGTGGTCAACTACGTCAACCAGACCTTCGCCCTGTTCCGCACCGCCGGAGAGCGACGGCCAGAGACGCTGGTCGTGCCGAGAAAGCGTTAGGCTTGGACAACTGCTCCACCTATACTCACGCTCAGCGATAGAGCAACTTGACGATAAGGGATGGAATCATGGCAGGGCGCACCGAAGTCGTAGACTACATCCCCGTAGATTGGACAGAGCACCCTTGGAACGGGGATCCTCGTGTAGCAGCTGCCCTTGAGGGGACTGTGGGAACAGCCCCTCTGGGTGATGAAGCGATCACATACAGATATGGCACAACTTCCGACGACACTATAGGCGGCTCAAGTGGCATGGACGTGCTGCTCGGACACGCGGGAAGGGATTTGATTGCCGGTTTCGGCGGCGATGACATTATCAGAGGAGAAGCTTTGGACGCGTTTAGGCACCCGACGATTGCAAAGGAGGACCAGAAATACGATGATTACCTTATCGGCGGTGCCGGAAATGACGTAGTTTCAGGAGAAGCCGGCGATGACATAATCATTGGAGACCATAACTATACCTCTCCGGAACTGACCGCTGCAGACTACGGGGATGATGTTTTGTACGGCGGAGACGGGTGTGATGCCGTTTATGGTGATCGCGGCGAAGACAGACTGGTCGGTGGTGCTGGTAATGACCGGCTTTTTGGCGGCGACGGCGACGACTTTGTATACGGTGATCGCAATTTCCTGAATGTGGGACCGACCGATAAGTTGGCTGTCGGAAAGGATATGCTCTACGGCGGATCCGGAAAAGATCATATTTATGGAGAAAATGGCGACGACTATCTCTATGGAGGAATGGGATCGGACACTCTCTATGGTGGATCCGGGAAAGATCACATTTATGGAGAAGACGGCGATGACCACCTCTATGGAGGAGAGAAATCGGACACTCTCTACGGCGGATCGGAGAAAGATCACATTTATGGAGAAGGTGGTGATGATACGATCTATGGTGGTCTGGGCTCGGATAGGCTCTTCGGTGGCGCAGGAGACGACACGATCTATTTCGAACGGGATGAACCGGACGTGTTTAATGCTCTTTTTGGCGGTGCCGGCGCGGATAAGTTTGTATTTGAAACGTTTGACTATGGAGGCGGCGACCTTATAGATTTTAGCAGGGAAGAAGGTGACAAAATTGTTTTTGTAAACGAGCGTTCTACCCAAGAAAAGCCCTCTTCTAAAGAATCCCAATCCCAGCACTCCGAAGAGGACGGCGAACAAAGCGATGCGGGCAAAGTAGAAAGCACAAGTCAAGCTTTGGAACCCGAAGCCGCTAAAAATGTTCTACCAGCGGCTTTCTCTGACGTTCAGTGGACGTCGCATAAGGATGACAACGAGAATCCTTATGTGACGATCAGAATCGATACAGACACGGTTATCACCGTGCATGGCATTGACCACTTGACCGAAAGCGACTTTCTGTTCGCTTGACCTTCTGACAATATTCGCAAACGCGTACCAATTTGACTGATGAGGAGAGGAACACCATGAGCGCCGAAACATTACCAGAAACTCCAGAGGAAATAGAAGAAATACTACGCGAGCTAGGGTTGGGTTCGGACGGACCGCCAAGCCCACAGTACCACTCGGAGTATCACTATCTGGATGCTCCGTTCAATCACAGGTGGATGGATTTTGACACTCATTATGAAGAGGTATCGTACAGAGCTCAAAAGCAAGAGGTTCTAAACAACCGCAGGATGCCGGATCCCGATCCGAATGCACGTGTCGACCATGTCAACTTCGGCGACGTGTTTGCATACGGAGAGAACGGATGGGGTGGAGATGACCCTCTATCCGGAAGCGATGCCGCCGACACCCTTCGCGGGGGACAGGGGGACGATTTTCTTTACGGCGGCAATGGGGCAGACTTTCTCTATGGCGACGAAGACAACGATGTCGTTGACGGCGGGCGCGGAAATGACGGCATTTTTGGTGGCACTGGCACGGATGTGCTCTACGGGGGCTTGGGAAACGACACCATTCGGGGCGGCGAGGGAGATGACGATATCGGTGGCGGGTTCGGCGATGACATGATTTATGGTGGCGGGGGCCACGACAACCTTTATGGAGACGCCGGGGCCGACACGATCTACGGCGGTGACGGAAACGACAGACTTCGCGGCGGAGACAGCATTGGTGGGGTTCGCAGCGATGTTCTCTATGGTGGCGACGGGGACGACATAATTCGGGCAGGTTCGGGCGGAAACAAGATCTACGGCGGAAAAGGCAACGACGATCTGGGTGGCGCCGGTACGTTCTATTTCGAAACCGGCGATGGCCGAGACATTTTGACAGGTGAGCGTAGCGGTCTCGCTGGAGACCAAAAAATCAGTTTCGAAGAAGATCCTAACATAGCCGGGTTTGACGACCTGACAATTGAGAAATTCGACGGTGACGTACATCCGGGTACGAACGACCACGGTGGCTGGCGTGTCTGGTATTCGGCCACCGATTATATTGATTTGATTTATTTGCCAAGTTCGTCCCCCCCGACAAGACCTACTGCGGATAATTTTGTTTTTGCGGAGGAAGGCGTTGCTCCGGTCGTCGAACCTCAGGAGTCGGAGGCTGTTCCTTCCGGCACCGAGCCCGGGGAACAGGATCGGCTTCCCCTCGAGTCCGATATCACGCTGCACCAATCGAGCAGCCAATCCGGGTCTGTGCCTGGCGGCACAGAAGCGGCGGAAACGCTGGAGGGTACGTCCGGGGCGGATACCATCAACGGCCGTGGCGGGGACGACACGGTGCGGGGTTTTGGCGGCGACGACCGGCTGTGGGGCAGGATGGGCAAGGACATCCTGCATGGCAACGCGGGCGACGACTGGCTGTGGGGCGGCCGGGGCGCCGACACGCTCTATGGTGGCAAGGGCAACGACACGCTCCGTGGCGGGACTGAGGGGGACGAGCTCAATGGCGGCCGGGGCGCCGACACGCTCCACGGCGGCAGGGGCAAGGATATCCTTTCGGGCGGCCACGGTCGGGATGTCTTCGTTTACGACGACGCCGATTTCGGGCGCGACCGCATCGTCGATTTCGAGGACGGGAAGGACCTGCTCAAGTTCACCGGCTCGGGGCTGCAATGGAGCGATCTGTCGGTCTCGAACAACGGCAAGGGTCACGCGGTGGTGCGGGTCGAGGGCGCCGACAGCAGGATCGTGCTGGAGGGGGTGGACGCGTCGCTGATCGGCCAGGACGACTTCATCTTCTGAGCCGCCGCGCCGCGGGCGGCGATCCACTCACTCCTCGCGCAGGGAGCGTTCGAAGTAGTCGGTGAGCGGCTTGACGAGGTAGCTGAGCGGGGAGCGCTCGCCGGTGCGCAGATACGCCTCGACCGGCATGCCGGGCGCGAGGGCGAGCGGCGCGGCTGCCGCGCGCCGCTCCGGCTGCTCCTCTGCTTCGCCTTTGTCGGCCCCGAGCCAGCGGGCCAGCGTCGCCTCCGCCGAGGCGAGCCAGGCGCCGGGACCGGTTTCGGTGTCGGGTTCCACGGGCGCGCCGATTGCCAGCTCGACCTCGTACCAGGACAGTCCGCTCCGCTCGTCGCTCAGCGCATCGGCGGAGACGCGCATCACCGTGCCGCCATATTCCGGCGTCGAGCGCGCGGAGAACGCGGAGAAGCGCAGCACCGCCTCCTGGCCCGGCCACACCTGGTCGACGTGGATGGGCTCGAGCTGCGCCCTGACGGTGAAGCCCGTTTCCTCCGGCACCACCTTGGCGACCGGCTCGCCGGGGCGGAGCACCTCGCCCGCGGCCGAGACCGCGAGATCGTGGACGATCCCCGCTGCCGGCGCGCGCACCTCCAGCCGGCCGATGCGCACGCGAAGGCCCGCAAGCCGCTCGCGCACCGCGTTCTCGCGCGCCTGGACCTCGCGGGTCTCGGTCTCGGCCTCCTCGATGCGCCGGCTGCCGATCTGGAGGATCTGGGTTTCGAGCTCGGCAATACGGCCGCGCGCCGCCGCGACCCGGGCCACGATTTCGCCGGCCCGGCCGTCGAGCGCCGCCATCTCGCGTTCGAGCTCCAGCACCACGGGCTTGCGGGTCAGGCCCTTCTCGAGCAGGCTCTGCTGAGCCTGAAGCTCCTCGCCGAGAAGTTCGAGCTGGCGCGTGAGCGCCCGTCGCTGCGCTTCGAACCCTGAGATCTGCCGGCGGGTCTGTTCGATGCGCTCGCGGAGCTGGGCGACGAAGCCCGCGCGCGTCACGCGTTTCGCCTCGAACAGCCGCCGGTGCCCGTCGACCGCCGCGCGCACGGCCGGATCCGTCTCCGCGGCCTCGGCGAGCATCGCGTCCCAGGCGATCGCCCCGGCATCGCGGAACTCCGCTTCGAGGCGGTTGCGCCGCGCGACGAGGTCGAACAGCTCCGCTTCAAGCACCGAGGCTTCGGAGCGCAGCAGTGCCCCGTCGATGCGTACCAGCACCTCGCCCGCCGCCACGCGGTCGCCGTCACGCACCAGGATCGCCGCCACCGTGCCGCCGTCGACATGCTCGACCGCCCGGTCTCCGCCCTCGGCCGCGACCCGTCCGGTCGCGATCACCGCGCCCGAGAGCGAGGCGAACGCGCCCCACCCGAACAGCCCCCCGCACAGGATGGCGAGCGAGACGAAGCCGAGCACGAGCCCCCGGCGCATCGAGAAGGTCCGGTCGCTCATTCGCGCTTGTCCGTCAGCGCGGACGGACGCCGGCCGGCCGGCAGCCGGG
This sequence comes from Rhodospirillaceae bacterium, assembly GCA_028819475.1. Taxonomy (NCBI): domain Bacteria; kingdom Pseudomonadati; phylum Pseudomonadota; class Alphaproteobacteria; order Rhodospirillales; family Rhodospirillaceae; species Rhodospirillaceae bacterium. The sequence goes on along the minus strand of JAPPLJ010000037.1, from coordinate 19,969 downwards.
AGGGTTTCCTGTCCCCTGCGGGCAGGCCGGCGTCGCGGCGGGGCGCGGCGATCCGGCCCCCGTCCATCAGGAACACCACGTCGCACTGGACGAACGCGCTCTGGCGGTGCGCGACGATGACCGCCGCGCCGCCGCGCGCCTTGAGCGCCGCCACCGCGGCGTTGAGCGCGTCCGCCCCGGCGCGGTCGAGATGCGCATCGGGCTCGTCCAGGACCACGACCGCCGGGTCGTCGTAGAACGCCCGCGCGAGCGCGATGCGCTGGCGCTGCCCGCCCGAGAGCGCCGCGCCGCCCGACGCGACCCGGAAGCCGTAGCCGCCGGGCAGGGCGAGGATCATCTCGTGCGCCCCGCCCTGGCGCGCCGCCTGTACCACCGCCTCCGGGTCGGGGTTGGGCGCGAGCCGGGCGATGTTCTCCGCCACCGTGCCATCGAACAGCACAACCTCCTGCGGCAGCCAGCCGATGTGCAGCGCCCGCGCCGCCTCCCCGTACTGGTCGAGCGAAGCGCCGTCGAGCGTGACCTTGCCCGAAGCCGGAGGCCATACCCCGACGAGCGCGCGGGCGAGCGTCGATTTGCCCGAGCCCGACGGACCCGCGATGCCGACCGCGCGGCCGGGCTCCAGCCGCAACGACACGTTCCACACCGTGGGCTTCTCCCCGCCCGGCGGCACCACGACGACATCGTGCGCTTCCAGCAGCGCCCGCGTCGCCGGCAGCGGCATCGGCTCCGCCTCCTCCGACGTCTCGGCCAGCAGCCGGGCCAGCGCCCGGCGCGCCCGGAGCGCGCGCTGGAGCACCGGCCACTGCGCGATCGCGAGGTCGATCGGCGCGAGCGCCCGCCCGAGCAGGATCGAGGCCGCGATCATCACCCCGGGCGTCACCTCGCCCCGGATGGCGAGCCAGGCGCCGAGACCCAGCATCATCGACTGGAGAAAGAGCCTCAGCGTCCGCGAGGCGACCGCGAAGCCGCCGCCGCGGTCCGAAGCGGCGATGGTCGCCGCAAGCGCCCGGCCGCGCAGCACGCCCGTGCGCGCCACCGCCGCACGGCGCATGCCGAGACCCCGCACCGTCTCCGCGCCCGCGCGGAACTGCTCCGCGGCGTGGAGCGCCGTCTCCCCCGTCTCCCCCGCCTCGGTCTGGAGCCTTGAAGTGCGCATCTGGTTCGCGAGCGCGACCGCCACCAGCAGCACGCCCGAGACCACCGCCAGCACCCCGAGCAGCCAGTGGAACACGAACAGCACCGCGAGGAACACCGGCGTCCACGGCGCGTCGAAGAAGGCGAACGGCCCCTGGCCCGAGGCGAAGCGCTGCATCGCCTCGACGTCGCGCAGCCCTGTCGCCGGCTCCGTCCGCGCGCGCGGAGAGCGCCCCGCCCGGGTCAGCATCGCGCCCAGCACCCGCGCGTCGAGACGGTCCTGGAAGCGCGAGCCGATCCGCGCCAGCACCCGGCCCCGGGCGTGGTCGAGCAGACCCATCATCAGGAACAGGAAGGCGGTGATTCCCACCAGCGCCAGCAGCGTCGCATCCGAGCGTGAGGTCAGCACCCGGTCATAGAGCTGGAGCATGAACAGCGGGCCGGTCAGCATCAGCAGGTTGACGAAGGCGCTGAACAAGGCGATCGAGACCACAAGGCTCCGGCTCGCCGACAGCGCCGCGCGGATCTCCGCGCGCCCGCCGCGCTCGCGCCCGCCCCCATCGTTGCCCGTGTACGTCATGGCGCTACATCGCCGATCCCGAAAGCCGCCTCGCCGGCGCGGCCGCATCGTCAGGATTTCGCCGCAAGCGGCAGGCGTGCTCCCGGCCGCGCCCCGCTCTGGAACCGTAGCATCACATGCAGCCCCGTTTCAATTTCCGGCGGAGATGCAGCCACGGCCCGTCCTCCACGACCGTCGACGGGAAGGCGGCCGCGCGGACCAATCCCCGAAGCGTCACCGCACTTACAGCCCGAGGTCGCGATCGGCGCTTTTCGGCGCGCGGACCTTTTCCGTTCCCGCGCCCGATGCCCGTTCCCGTTGCCGCGCCGACGCTCCGCCATCCTCTCGGCGGGCGCTCCGATCCGCTACCGGACCGGCCCCCCGGCCCTTGTCTTTCTCCGGCCCGACCGCTTCGAGCGCGGCGATGCGCTCGCCGGTGACGGCTTCGAGGGTCTCCCTGAGCGCCTCGCGATCGTCGGTGACGAGCTGGGCGCGGTCGCGCGCGCGGGAGATCTCGACGTAGAAGGATTTCTGCGTGGTCAGTTTGGCGTGGTTGGCTTCCATGGCCGCGATGACGTTGTCGACGGTGCGTCCCTGGAACGCATGCACGGTGGAGGCCCATGCGCGGTCGACGTGGCGGAGCTGCGGATCGCCGGGACGGAGGTCGAGCATGCGCCCGTCTTCGAGCCGGAACGTCACGCGTTCATCCCTGACCGCCGCCACCTCGGCGATGCCGGAGTTGACCAGCCCGAGCCCCATGTCGTTGCGGGTCCAGCGGATGCGGTCGCCGGCGCGGAGCTCGACCTCCTCGGCGCGGTAGACCTCGACTCCGCCGGTTCGGGCCGCGAGCCGGTTGGGGTCCCAGGAGACAGCCCGGCCGCCGTTCCCCCGGAGCGTCACGGTGTGCGCCCGGCGGTCGACGCCGAGGACGCGGAGCTCGTCGCCCTTGTCGACGCTGAGGCGCTTGTAGGGGCGGTGGAACGCCACCACGTCTCCGGGCGCGTAGTTGGCGGCCAGCGTCTTCTCGGCGTCGGTGTAGCCCCGCGAGACCAGCCGTTCGGCGTTCATGGCCGGCCCGTGCACGGCGCCGTCGCGGACCAGGCGTTCGCGCACGATCTCGTTGATGCGCTCGCGCAGCGTGTGGCTCGGGGCCATCAGCCCGGTGTTCGCGCGCCGGTCCGGAGACAGCGCGAGCCAGCGCGCGGCGGCGGCGCCCGCGAGGTTGTCGGGCTTCGCCTCGGCGACGTTGGGGCCCAGCTTCTCGAAGGCCCTGCCGATCTCGCCCGCGAGGCTCGCCTCGACGGCTTCCTTCAAGGCGGGATCGCGCTGGCGCATGATCTCGTCCATCACGGCGGTCTTCATGCCGGCGGCCTGGAGCTGGGCGAAGGGCTTTCCGGCATCGACGGCATCGAGCTGCTTCGCATCGCCCACCAGCACCACGCGGGGGATGCGGAGCGCATCGGCGATCCTGAGCAGGTCGCGGGCCTGGACGGTGGAGGCAAGCGAGCCCTCGTCGACCACCAGCGCGGTCCTTTTGAACGCCGCGCGCATCTCGCGCGCGCCCTTTCTCGTCATGCGGCCTTCGGCGACACCGGCATGGCGGGCGAGGAAGCGCTGCAACGTCTCCGATGCGATGCCGGCTTCGGCTTCGAGCGTGCGGGCGGCGGAGGCCGAGGGCGCGAGGCCCCGGACCTCGTAGCCCTTCTTCTCCATCAGCGCGCGGGCGCGCCGGAGCATGGTGGTCTTGCCGCTGCCCGCGTAGCCCTGAACGCCGACGGTTCGATCGCCCGCCGACAGGATGAGCTTCACGGCCTCCTTCTGCCCGTGGGTGAGAGGGCCGCCCCGGAGCGCCTTGTCGACGGCGCGCCCGCGCATCGGAACTGCGCCGCGCCCGTGGCCGCGCTCCATCAGCGCGATGGTCTCGCGCTCGTCGACCAGCGCGCGGTCGGTGGTGAGCAGGCCGTCCGTGCCGGGCAGGCGGGCGGCGTGGAGCGTCCCGGCCTTCTCCAGCGCCGCGACTTCGCGCTCGATCGCGCTTGTCGGCGCGGCGCCCGGACCGAAGGCAAGCGCGGCGGCGAGCAGGTCGGTGCGCGCGAACACCGCCTCGCGCTCCGAGAGGTGGGCGACGGCCCAGGCCGCGGCCCGCGCCGCCGGGCTCTCCGGCGGCATCGCCGCCCTGTCCTCGCGCCCCGGGGGCGTTGCGGGCACTGCGTCAACCCCGGCAGCCTCGAGGACAACACGTCCGGCACCCTTTTCCCGGCCTGTCTCGCGGCCCGTCTCCATGACGGCCGACCGGGATGCGGCTTCGGCAACCAGCCCCCTGGCGTCGAAGCCCATGACCGCCGCCTGTTCCAGCCAGCTCTCGCGGAGCGCCGCCCGGTCGACGTCGCGCTTGGCGGCGCGGGTGAACAGCGCCGCGCGCTGGGCGAGGCGCTGGTTCTCCGCAGTGCCGTTCGCCCCCTGCTCCGCCACGGCGGCCTCGATCTCGGCGCGCCGCGTCGAGTATGCGTCGATGACGTCGCGCGGAACGCCGGCGATCTCGAACCGTCCGTCGGCATGGGTCTTCTCGATGCCGTATCCGAGCGCAGCCAGCTCGCCCGCGAGCTCGTTGCGATAGAGCGCGCCGAGCAGCATCTTGGAAGCGTACAGCCTCTCGTTCGCCATGGTGCGCCATTTCCCGTCCTCGCCCCGCACCATGTTGGCGATCACCGAGTGGGTATGGAGCGCGGGGTCGAGGTTGCGACTGGCGTCATGGCGGAACGTCGCGATCACGGTCTCTTGTCCGCCGGTACGCACCATGCGACCCGATTCGGGGTCCTTCGCCCGGGTCTCCGCGGCGTTCCGCTCGAACCAGTCGAGCGCGCGGCCGACGGCGCGGTCGTGGGCGTCGATCACGCGCGCGTCGCCGCCGACCAGGGCGGCGAGAGAGACGGACTTGGGCGCGCTGAAGGTCAGGTCGCGGCCGGGACGGTGGTGGAACGCGCCGGACCCGGGCGTTCCCCGGTCTTTGGCCACGCGGCCGAGCCGCCTGCCGGAGCCGTCCGGCACATGGCCTTCCAGGACCGCCCGGAAGGTGTCGGGGTCGACCGGGCCTTCGAGGCCGAGCTCGACCGCGCCGCGCCCGGCCCAGGCGCTGGCCTGCCGGTGGTCGGGGGAGTCCCGGGCGTAGTAGCCATCGCGTTCGTAATAGCTCGCCCCCTGGGCGGGCGCGGCGACGGCGCCGATCGAGGCCACCATGTCAGACCTGCCTCAGGCGATCCTTGGCCGGCTTGCCACGCTCTCCGTTCCCGGCCGTTCCCGACCCGCGAGACGCCGGCTCGCCCGCTTCCGGCCTGGCATTGGAGGGAGGCGAGGCGTCCGCCGGCGCGCCGGTTTAGGCGGGCGCGCCATCCGGCGGGTTGTCCGCGGCGTCCTCCGCCTCCCCCAGCCACGCGGGCTCGTCCGGCGCGGTTTTCTTCGCGACTTCGACCACGCCTTCGACCCCTCCACCGTCCGAAGCGCTCCCGTCCGGATCGGCCGTCGGCGACGGCGGCTGCGTCTCCGGGGTGTCCCGCCGCGCCACGAAGCGCTCCGCCACCGCGTCGCGGCTCACGTAATCGAGCGCGATCCTGGCGGCCGGGAGCGGCCCGGGGAAGCGGAGATAGCCGTGGAGCGCCGGGAGCTGCATGATCTCGGAGGCCAATGCCAGCGGGCGCAGCTCGCGCTTCGGCGTGAGCGAGACGCCGTCGCGGATGGTGTTGGCGCCGTAGGAGAAGCCTTCCGTCACCTCCTCGACCTCGGCGCGCCCGAGCGAGGCGGCCGACCATCTGGCGGTGTCCTCGTCGGGCGCCGACAGCACCACGCGGGTGCCGCAGAGCCCGGATACGGTCTCGGCGCCGTTCCTGCCGTAGAGGTCGCGGAGCGCGGAGATCACCTGGATGCCGAGCACGAAGCAGCCGCCGAACTGGCGCGATTCGGCGAGCCCGGGCTGGAGCGAGGGCACCTGGTGCAGGGTGGGGAGCTCGTCGAGCACGATCCAGACCCTGCGGCCGTCGTCCTGGTCGAGGGACAAGAGCGCGTTGACCGCGATCTCGAGCCAGGTCGAGATCAGCCCGCGCAGGGACGCGTGCTGGTCGGCGCGCGAGGTGAGGAACAGAAAGCCACCTCGCTTCTCGTCCGAGATCCAGTCGCGGATGGAGAAGGGGGTTCCGTCGTCCGGCAGCACCTCGAGCGCGCCGAGGTGGGCGGTGAGCATGGCGCGCACGCTGAGCGCGGTCTTGGGATTCTCGGGATCGACGATGGACTGTGCGACGGTATCCTCCATGGCCTGCGCCAGCGCGGTGAGCTCGGTCTTCAGCAGGTGGTCGACCAGCACACGGTTCTCGGTCACCCCCTTCTCTCTCAGCACGCCGGCGCCGTTGGAGAAGAGCTGGCGGGCGGCGGTGACCCAGAAGGGATCGACGGTGTCCTTCTGCTGCGGGATCAGGGCGGCGGCCATGGTGTCGAAGTCGCGCGAGCTGCGCGCCTCGTGGAACGGCGACCAGCGAGGCGACCTGGCATCGAGCGGGTTGAGCAGCACGTCGCGGGCGGGATCGAAGAAGCTCCGCGTGTAGCTCCCCATCTTGTCGTAGAGGACGCAGCGCTCGCCGCGCTCGCGGATCTGGGCGACGAGATCGGAGATCAGCACCGTCTTGCCCGAGCCCGTGGTGCCGGAGACGATGGTATGGCGGGTCTCGGCGCGGGCAGGGTACGGCACGCCCGCGATCGTGTAGGGGGCGGGCCTCTTGAACACCGCGTCGCGCGCCCGCCGGTGCAGCGGCCGGACCCGCCGGGCGAGTTCGCCCACGCTCGCAAGCTCGGCGCCGCGCAGCCATTTCGCGCGGTTGAGCTGGCGCCCCCGGATCCAGAACAGCGCCAGGAACAGGCCGATCGCCGCGGCCGACGCCTGCGCGCCGACGAACGCGCTCGCGAACACTTGGTCCCGCAGCCGCTCGCGGGTCCGGAGCGCCCCGGTGGACGCCGCGAGATCGCGGATGGACATGACCTCGTATCGCCCGTCCCGCATCCTCACCTCCTGGCCGGAGGTCTCCTCGTAGCCGAGCACGAGCTTGGCCTCGGCGACGGTCACCATGAGCGCGGCGTACCAGTCGTAGCCGTCGGTCTGGCGGGCCACGTTCCAGGCCGGGAAAGCCACGACGGCGATCGCCGCGAGGAACATCCCCGCCTGGAGCAGCTGGCCCCACATGCGGAGCCCGTGGAAGACGGTCTGCCCGCCCCGCAGCGTGTTCGATCCTACCGTTCTCATTTGCCTGCCTCCGGCGCCGACGCATCGGACGCGACAGGCGCCGCTTCCCTGGCACAAGTGTCTCCGGCACGAGGGTCTCCGGCACAAGTGTCTGCGGCACAAGTGTCTCCGCCGTCATCGGCGCCGCCCTTGTCCGGGTCATCGCCATCCGCCTTCGGCGATTCCGTCTTCGGCGGTTCCGCCGCCGGTGCCTCCGCGGCGTCCGGTTCGTCCGGCGGCTTGCGGGTGAGCACGTTGACCATTCCGAGCGGGCCGGCGACGACGATCTCGGCGATCGCCCGGTCGCGGCCCTGCCGGTCGCGGAACTCCCGGTGTGCGAGGCGGCCCTCGACGAGCACCGCCGCGCCCTTCCGCACCATCGCCTCGACGGGCTCGACGGCGGGGCCGTAGACGGCGATCCGGTGCCACGCGGTGCGCTCGGCGGTGCCGCCGTCGTCGCGCTTCCAGCGCTCGGTGGTGGCCAGGCTGAACGTGGCGGCGCGGCCGCCGTCCGGCAGGGTCCGGATGTCGGGGTCGCGCCCGGCATGGCCCAGCAGCGTCACGCGGTTGATATTCAGCATGTCGATTTCCTTTCATGCAGGGGGGAGATGCCGGTCCGCAGCGGCCGGCGTGGTGGTTTCCATTGACTCGACGAGCGCCGCCGGGAGGCGGAGCCGGGCCGGGAGCGGGCCGAAGGCGCCGGGGCCGGAGAGGGAGCGAGGCTCCCGGCCGCCGGCGTTCCCCGCGCCCCGCAACGGAGGCCGCCGCCATGGCACGTAATTCCGAACGCCCGAGCCGAGATCCCCGGCCGGACGGCGGGCCGCGCCGCTCCACCTGGCGCGAGCGCGCCTTCGTGCTCGCAGCCCCCGCGCTGGCCGTGCCGGTCACCGCCGCGGCGATCGCTCTGGGCCTGGAGGGTCACGTCGTCGGGCTCGTCTGGGCGGCGGCGCTCGCCTGGACCGTCGCGGCAAGCCTTGCGGCAGCGCTCCGGTGCGGCACCGCGCATGGCGACCGGTCCGCCTTCGCCCGCCGCCGGCGCCGCGACGGCCGGGCGGAGCGTTTCGACTGGGACACGCGGTCCGGCGTCTGGGCCTGGAGACGGGCCGCCGACCGCCGCAGACGGCTCTTCGGCGACACTCGTGCCGGAGACCGCCGGTAGCGCGGCCGCGACCGCGCCATTCGACGCCAACCCGGACAACCGGCGCGCCTGCGTCCACCGCGCCGCGCTCCTCACGGCGACGGCTCCCCGCGGGGTACCAGCCGTGCCGGCGGAACCTCGGTTCCCGGAACCTCGGTTCGCTGCCCGTCGGTTCCGTCCGGCGCGGCGTTCCCGGCGGTGCCGAACAGCTTGCCGGCGAGCCAGCCGCCGATCAGCGGCAGGTTCTCGGTCGCGTGGTGCTCGAAGGGTTTCTGGGTCTCGACCGCAACCCCGGCGCGGCCTTCGCGGACCTTCTCCTGCGTGTGTTCGGTGAGCGCCTCGCGGCCCGCCTCGCTCACCGTCATGTCGGCCTTGGTCTTCGAGCGCTCGCGGATCGCGCCGCGCTCCACGTCGCCGGGCTCGGGCGCACCGGCCGCGTGCGCCCGCTCCCGCACGTCCTGCCCCCACCCGGCATGGGCTTCATGGATCTTGCGGGTCTGGGTGCCCGCGAACTCGTCCCTGTCGGCCGCGTACTCCGCCGCGCCGCCGACCGATGCCGGGTCGGGGGCGGCCGGCGCCGGGAACTTCTCCGCCACGAACGCGGCGGCGTAGCGGTGCAGCACCTCGACGTCCTCGGGCGTCTGCACCTCGCCGAGACGCATGGCGCCCGCCTCCCCGATGGGCCTGCCGTCCGCGCCCGGCCTCTCGGCGAGCCAGGCGAAGAAGGGCTGGCCCAGCTCGCGGTCGATCGCTTGCGCCTCCGAGCGCACCCGCGCCGCCTGCTCCGTCAGGGTCTCCGATTCCTGGTGCGCCACCGAGGCGCGCTCGCTAAAACTCCGCATCCGGGTGAGGTTGGCCGACAGGCTCTCGTCCAGGCTCGCCGCCTCGCTGTCGCCCGTCTGCGTCGACCAGCGCCTGGACGCCTCCGAGACGCGCGACCAGAGGTCGGTCAGCTGGTGCTCCCGGGCATAGTCCTTCGCCCGGCTCCACTCGTCCGATTCGATGGTCTGGCCGCGCCAACTAGCCGAGCCCTCGGCGCCGAGCGTCACGACCTTCTCCCAGCCGCCGCCGATGCTCGCCTCGCCGGTCAGCGTCATCGCCTGGTCCTTGCTCATGCCCGCCGCCTCGGCGAGTTTTTCGATGTGGGATTCGAGCGCCTGCGCCTGCGCGCTCTCGCTCTCGGTGACGCCCCTGGCATACGCCTCGCCGGTGGAGACGTCGTGGGAATAGCGCTCCATGAGCTGGGTGGCGTCCGTGACGGCGGCGTTGCGGGATATGCCCGCTTCCGAGGACCAGTGGCGTGCGAGACCGCTTGCATGAACCGCGCGGCTCTCCCAGGCGGAGGCGAGCGTGTCCGAGAACCTGATCCCGGCTGCCGGGATGCGGCTGGTGGCGGTGGACACGTCGGCCACCGCCGTGCCGTCGCCGGTCACGGTGAACAGCGTCCCGCCCGGGGTGTAGCCGACATGGCGGTCCGCATCGACGTGGGCGGAGGTGCGGATCTGGCGGCCCTCCAGCGTCGCGAAGCGGTGGACGTCGGTCGACGTGCTGGCAAGCGAGATGTTGCCGGTCGTGCCTTCATGCGCCGCCGAGCTGGCGGCGTCCTGGCCGACGGCCAGCACCGAGGTCGCGAGCACCGTCGCCTTCGACAGCCCGTAGGCGAGCGCGGCGGCGAGGAACGGCACCGACATTGAGAGGTAGCCCGACATCACCGCGACGTCGGAGGCGACCGCCCTGATGCCGGCCTGGGCAACCAGCGAGATGCCGATGTCGCCGCCCGGCATCACGGCGGCCGCACTCATGCGCTCGGCCGCCTCGCCCATGGAGATGCGGTGGAGGATCGCATAGAGCGGCCCCCAGGACTGGAGCCAGACCAGCCCGGTGACGTAGGAGCGGAATATCGTCGCCCCCGCCGGGGTCAGCATCAGCAGCACCGCCATCGGGAAGGCGCCGACATAGAGGCACTCGAAGACGATCCTGAGCAGCGGAACCCAGGTCTCGGCCTGCCTGCCGATGGCGCGGTAGGCGGAGACGGTCTGCGCCTCGGCGCGGGCCTCGGTGTAGGCCCGGAGCGCGGCGGCGTTGCCGGCCTCGGCCGCCCATTGCTCGCCCGCGTCGTGGACCGCGTTCAGCACCATCTGCTGCCGCATGATGTCGGCCGCGGACCGCGAGGCCCCGATCAGGAAGTCGTGCGCGGCGGGCAGCGCCGCCAGCAGCTCGGCCCGGGCCAGCGCGTCGGTCCTGGCGTCGGGGAAGATGCGGCGTCCGAAGACGGTGCCGGCCCGGTTCATCTCGGCGGTCCACTGCGCGTTGAGCCGCCCCGCCGCGTCGCGGCAGGTGACGACGGTACGGTCCACGGTCGTGGCGCCGGTGCCCGAGGCGGCCTGCCTGGTGGCGAACTCCACCATCCGCGCGGGCGAGGCCCCGGCCGACGGCGTGCCGGTCGCGGTCACCAGCGACCAGAGGTCGGTCGACTCCCGGAGATCGTCGGCCGAGACGTGGCCCAGCAGCAGCGCGTGGAACACGCACTGGCGGGCATAGTTGCGCAGGTTCCGCGCGAACACCGCGTCGGTCACTTCGAGCCGCGTCGCCTTGGCCGCGAGCCTCGCCCCGAAGATCAGCCCGTGGCGCCGGTAGGCGAGGTCGTCGGGCAGGGTGAACGCCTGCTCGGTCAGCCGCGTCAGCCCGTCGCCTACCTGGCTGGTCACCGAGGCGAAGAGCGCGAGCCCGACCGGCACGTTCGCCACCACGGCCGGCGCCAGCGCAGGATCGAGCCGGTCGACCACGCGCACGGTCGCCTTGGGCACGATCATCGCGCCCCAGACGGCGACGAACAGCAGCACCCACCTGGCGTTGTCCTTCCACGAGCCGCCGAAGGCGGTGCGGAACAGCACCCAGGCGAGACCGCCGATGCCGGCGAGCTGCGCGAGATCGATGAACGCGCCCCCGCCGGTGATCGCGGCCACCGCGTTCAGCAGGTCGACCAGGTAGGTCCCGCCGCCGAGGGTGAAGAGCTCGAACACGTCAGCGCGACCCCGCGCCCGCGCCGCCGCGCGAGAAGGCCAATGCCGCGCGCAGATCGGCCGAGAGCGCGCCCGCGAGCTCGGTCTCGATCAGCCGCAGCTTCTCGACCACGCCCAGCGCTACATTGAACCGCCTGAGCCCTTCGTTCCTGTGGCGCGACAGCGCCGTGCGGTTGGACCGCAATCCATCGCGCCATCGCCGGAGCTGCTCGCCGTCGGCGACATCCAGGGTCCCGGCGCGCTCCTCCACCGTCCGGTGCAGGTCGGAGATCCAGACGTGGAGCACGTCGAGCGCGACGGCTTCGGCGAGCGCGTCCATCTCCTGGTCGACCACCGCGCCCCGGTAGGCGGCGGCGACGTTGGCGACCCGGTAGACCGGGAGCGTGGTGAGGTTGACGAGGCCGAGTGCGGCGGGCGTCGGCGCGGTGTCCGCCCGCACCGCGTCCACCAGGTCGCGCAGCAGCGTCGCCACCCGGCCCCGGAAGCCGTCGCCGGCCGGGACCGTCAGCCGTCCGAGCGTCGGGTTGAGACAGCGGTCCGCGGTGTCGCAGCGATAGACCGGGAGCTCGGCGCCGCCCTCCATCAGCGCCTCCGTCACCCGCCGGTCGAGCGCCAGCGGCTCCAGGATGCGCACCCGGGGGCCGCTGGCATCGCCGTCGGAGATGGGCGCGGTGACGATCATCGTGCCGGTGACCGACATGGCGAACTCGGCGAGGCCGGTGTCGCCGGAGAGGAACGAAGACGCGCGCACCGCCTTCCAGGCGTAATTGACGTTGACCGGCACCTGGTCGGCGATTTCTCCGGAAGCCGAGGCCAGCGTCGAGTTCCTCTTCCCTTCGGCGCCGCAGCCGTGCTTCGCCGCGGCGTAATCGGAGAAGATGCCCTGCGAGGTCCCGATCGCGGCGCAGATCGCGGCGCTCGCGCGGTCGTTCTTCGACCACGCCGCGCCGACCAGCGCCTGCGCGGTCTCGCAGGAGTTCAGGTTCTGGGCGTTGACCCACTGCGCCAATGCGCGCAGCTTCGACATGGTCTCGGCGATCACCGGCGAGATGGTCTCGAGCGCCAGCTCGAAGGCGAAGCCCGCCGCGTTCTGCGCCACCGAGCGGGCGAAGGCCACGAGCTGGTCGGAGTCGATGAAGGAGAACGCGCCCGCGAAGGCGTCGATGCCGCCGCAACCGGCCCGGAACGAGGGCAGGTTGACGGTCGCGATCTGCTCGGAGCGCACGGGCGCGCGCATGTAGAGGTTGCCGAGCGTCCAGTGCCCCGACGCCTGGCCCTCGAACGCGGTCGGGCCGGTGACGTTCGAGACCGTCCCCTGCCAGAACGACTGCATCTCCGAGAGCACGTCCGCGCGGGCCGGTGCGGCGATCGCCAGAAGCAGGATCGCTGCCATCGCCGTCCGCGTGACCATGCGGGCCATACCTCGCCGCGCGCCTGATGCTCGTCCATGTCCGAAGGCGGGACGCATGGCGCTCTTCCCCCACTCAGTAATCACCGCCCATCTCCAGCCGGGTGAGGACGAAGATGCGCTCCGCCAACTGGTCCTCGGCGAGCACGCCGAAGCCGACCGGGAGCGCCCGTTTCGTCTCGATGTCGAACAGCACGACGGCGGGAAGCGGCGAGCCGGAGAGCCCGAGCCGGGCCGCGCGCCCGTTGTCCGGCACCGCCTCGGGCCAGCCATCGAGCGGCCCCCCGGTCACCGAGACGGCGAGCACGTCGAGACCGTGCCGCATGGCGAAGGCGCGCAGCAGCGGCCCGAACACCCGGCAGCCGCCGCAGTCGGGATGGCCGAGGTAGATCAGCCCGTAGCGCTCCCCGAGCGTGGCAAGCGCGTCGGCGATTTCGGCGCGGCGCCCGTCGGACCAGAGCCGCTTGGCGAGCGCGCCCACGGGCCGCCTCAGCGTGTAGTCGAGTGCCGGTGTCGCCCACACCGTGCGGCGGAAGGCGTCCGAGAACACAGCGGCGCGCTGCAACGCCGCCTGCTGCAACTCCAGATACGCAGCGACCTTCTCCGGGGTCGGATCGAGGATCGCCTCCGCCCGCGCCTCCTCCAGGCGTTCGCGCATGGCTTCGATGCGCGCCGTGGCGCTGCCGGAGACGGCCGGCGGAGCGGTCAGTTCCGGAGCCGGCAATTCTTCTTCCCGGTCGTCGTCGCGGTCGCAATAAAAATGCCAGCCGAGCGACGCGGTTCCGCCGGCGTCGCCGCACCACGGGCGCCATTCCCCGGCACGCGTGTCCCCGGCACGCGTGTCCCCGGCACGAGTGTCTCCGGCACGCGTGTCCCCGCCCGCCGCGGACGCCCCGAGCGCGGCCCAGACCCCGAGCGCCGCGAGGATACGCGGCAGGAGACGCCCGGCGGCTCTTATGGGGGCGATCGTCATCACTGTCCCCTCGAATAGAAGTCGCGCACACGGTCCCGCATGAAGCTCTGCGTGCCGCCCTTGTCGGGCAGCGACACCGAGGGCTCCATCGACCCGTCGATCAGGTTCTCGGTGAACTCGGTGAGATCGAGCCGGTCGAAGTCGATGCGCTCGATCTCGGCAACGGTGAAGCCCCGGCAGCTTCCCCAGCCGATCCCGAGCTGGGGCCGTGCCTGCTGGTGCAGGATGCGCCCGAGCTTCGACGTGAACACACACCACACCCGCTCGCGCTTCAGGCACACCCCGAAGATGCGCCGGGCGCAGCGCGTGCCCAGGTAATGCGTGTTGCCGGCGTGGCGCTGCTTGCCGAGCTCGATCTCCGCTGCCGAGCAGTTGGCCAGACCGACTAGCAGGCCCGAGTTCCTGCAGCAGTTGGCGAGACCGCCCCAGCGGATGCGGCAGGCCCGGCGTTTCCCGGCGAAGAACCGAAGATTGTCGCGGTCGAACTCCTCGCCGCCCATCTCCAGCACCATGTTGAGGCGCGCGGCGGCATCGACGAACCCGGTGTTGCCCTGCGGCGCCACAGTCTCGCAGCCGGCGCCGACGCAAGTCACGACCCGCCCGCACGCGTCCCCGCTCTCCGCATCGGCCACGCCGGCGCCGCAGTCGGCGACACCACCCGAGGCGATCCCGGACGCGCCGTGCGCCGAAGACTGCGGCGACGCCGCGATGCCGTCCGATCTCTGCACCAGGGGGTCGGTTGCCGGCACGCTCGTGGGAGGGCGCACCGTCACGCCCTCGATCACCGCGCGCCCGGCCGCCCCGCCCGGATCGTCCGGGTCGGCGAGGCGCGCCCGCGCCGCGTCCTCGATATCGTTCGCGCCGATATTGCGCTCCGCCGGGTCGGTTCCGGCATAGCCCGGCACCGCCGCGGCACTCGATCCGTCGCGCGCGATCGCCCCCGCCGCCGCCGTTCCGGCGGTTCCGATGGCGCGCGCCGCCGCCTTCGGATCCTCCGCCCACGACGCGCCGGCAAGAGACACCCAGAGCAGGGCGCACCCCAGCACCAGCATGGCGGTCCACGCCAGCAGGCGGACGAACCGGATCGCGCTCTCGATGGCGAAGTCCATGCGGCTCGGCGGCGATTGCGTCGGTTTCCACATGTCCATCATCGCTCCCGATCAAGGCGTTCGAGCGCCCGCCGCGCCACACCGCGTCCGGGACCGCCCTCGGCGGCGATGGCTTCGAGCGCGGCCGTGAGCCCGATGTTGCCGGTGACGAGATCGTGCGGCGGGGAAAGGTCGCCGGCGCAGCCGCGACTCGTGCACGCCGAAACGCCGCCCGGCACGACCGCCACCGCCGGCACGCGCTCGACTCCGAACAACCGGAACAGGCGGGGGTCGATGGCGACCCCGGATCGTGTCCGGGGCAGGCTCCCGGCCTCCGCCCCGCCGAGGCGCTCGCCCACCGCCTTCACGGTCGCCCGCAGCCCGCCGTCTGCGACCCCGCGCAGCACCAGCGGCACGCCCGCCAGCGCAGCCTCGCGCGCCCATTGCACCCAGCTCGCGGCCGGGACCGAGAGGCTCATGAAGACGAGGAGTTCGGGGGAGTCCGGACGCGCGGCGACGCCGCTCCCAATCAGCGCCGCATGGCGTTCGGCCGGGAGCGAGGCGGCGGTCCCGGTTTCGGCGGCGGCGTCCCGTGCGGCCCCGCCGGCCCGTGCCAGGGCCCGGTCGATCACACCCTGCGTCCACGCGCCGAGATCGCCGTCCCCGGCCCTGCGCATCACTTCGGCGCTGAGGCTTCGCGCGGCGTCCAACGCCGCCCCGTCGGGCTTTACGTCAAGGTCGTCCGCCAGGGCCGGCGCCCAGCACAGCGCCATCGCCGACACGGCGAACAACCCGTCCCGGACGAGGGTTCGGGTACGCTGTCCGAGGCTTTCTACAAGATGCAGCATGTGCGTTTCCTCCACAGCAGGTACCCGAAGCTCTCGCCCGAGACGGGCAGCTCGCGGAGCGACTCCCACAGAACCGAGGAGCGCCCGGTCGGGTTGCAGCCGGTCGCGGGCGACGTCGCCGGCACCGGCACCGTCATCTGCCAACGGTACTGGGACTTCTTCATGATCGGCATCGGGTAGCGCCCGCAGAGCGCGGCCGAGCCCGACGTGCCCCAGGCGAGCCCCGCCCGGTGCAGGCGGTAGGCCAGCCGCTGGGCCGCCAGCAGCGAGGCCTGCACGCCACCGACATGGGCCGCCACATTGCCGGTCAGCGGATACATCCCGCCCTGGCAGCCCGCGCACCAGAAGAGCGGATCGAGCGGCAGGCCGGCCGAGGCCGCCGCGCAGTCTGCCGCGCACGCGGCCTGGGCCGGAAGGTTCGCGAAGAGCGCCGCCTCCGGGTTCAGCAGGAACGACAGCTCGTCGTCGAGCCAGGCGGGGTCGAGCTCCGAGACCCAGGCGATGTCGAGCGAGCCCCCTTCGAGGCAGCCGAGATCGAGCAGCGCCCCGATCCAGGACAAGAGCGGATACACGTAGTAATGCGCGTGCCAGACCGAGCCCGCCGCGCCGTCGCCGCCCGAGGACCCGGTGCGCCCGCGCGCGGCGGGGAGGCCCGGGTCGATGGTGAGCCCGCCGAGGTTGGGGAAGCACCATGGGGTTCTGGTGACATCGACCAGCCTTGCCGGCTCCCACACCCCGAGCGAGAGGCCGATGCGGGGGATGGGCGAGCCGCAGAAGCAGATCGGCGAGGACGGGTTGGGCGTGTCCGGCGCGCCGGAGGCGCTGCCGATCCGGATCGGGCCGATCGAGATCGGGAACAGGCACTCCCAGCAGACGTCCGCGATCGGGTTGACGAAGCGCCCCGAGCACGCCTGCGCCAGCGCATTTGCGGACGGCATGAGCGCGAGAAGCGCGACCGCCAACAGGAGGAAACGGAGGGACTTCATCGCACGGGCCGCCTTCCTTCGCCGCTCGCGGGATCCCGTCCGAATTCGTCATCGAGGGGGATCTCGTCGATCCGCAGATGCGCCCCATCTCGGGTGACCAGCGAGGGCGTGGCCGAGATGCCGAAGCGCGCGGCGAGCCCCCCGCCCTAGTCGAAGAAGAACCGCCGCCCGTGGCGCCGCGCGAGATCGAGCGGACGCCCCGCCAGCAGCACGATCCGCGGCACGAGTGTCTCCGGCACGAGTGTCTCCGGCACGAGTGTCTTCGAGGGTTTGGGATGGGCGAGCGCCCAGGCGATCTCGACGTCGCGCCTTCCGTCGACGAACAGCAGGTCGCGGGTGAGCGGGGCGTGGGCGAACGGATCGATCCGGGTTCCGGCGGCGGCGATCAGCGTGCCGTCATGGGCGCGGATGTCGCGGGCCACCTCGATCGAGGGATCGAAGGTCCGCGAGCGCGCCACGCGCGCGGGCGCGATGCCGGGAACCGGCTCCGGCTCCTCCAGCCGCCTCCGCGCCCGTTCGCGCGCCTCCGCCTCGAAGCGGGCCAGCGCGCCGGAGCGCTGCATTTCGTCAAGACGCGCCTCGATCTCCGCCACAAGGTCGGGCTCGGCGACCGGCCATGTCGCGCCGCGCACGCCGAGATCCTTCGCGGAGACACTCGTGCCGCACAGCGGAGACGCGGACACCGCAATCCCCATCGCCAAGAGGACGATGGCCGCCAGCGGCCGGAAGGCCGGGGGGAAGAGGCGCATCATCGCCGCGTCTCCGGCACGAGTGCCCCCGGGACGAGTGTCTCCGGAACGAGTATCTCCGCCGCCGGGCCGGCATCTTCCGGCCCCACCAGCGGGCCTTCGAGGCCGAGCCAGGGGAGTTCGGGGAGCGCCACTGCCCGTCCCAGGATGCGCTCGCGCGGCACCGGCCCGATCTCCGCGTAGCGGCTGTCGTGGCTGTCGGGATGATCGGCGTGCAGGTAGTAATGGCCGTCGGGAACGACGCCCGGAGCGACCGCTACGAGCGGCCGCCCGTCGAGAGCGTGGCTCTTCGCGCGCGCGACCGGCGCACCGTCGATCCGAACCGTCCGGTCGGCGTCTTCGGCACGAGTGTCTACGGTCAGTACCGCGCCCGGCAGGCCGCGCACCGTCTTGAGGTAAGGGGTCCGCGCGCCCACGGAAGCCGGCGGCTCGAACAGCACGGTGTCGCCGATGGCGGGCTCGCCGATCGGCAGCACGAGATAGCCCCAGGCGTCGTCGGACCAGCTCGCGTTGACATGGACGCGCGAGGCCGCCGCCAGCCACAGCGCGGCGAGCACGCCCATGAGCACGAGCCCGGCCCAGGCGCGTCCGCCACCGCGCCGGCGGCCGGTGAAGATCGTCCGCCTGCCCCGGACAACGATCCGCGGGGGCGTCACGGCCGGTCCTCCTTGCCGGAGGGCGCGTACTTCAACCTGTCTCCGGCCCGAGGGTCGCCGGCACCGGTGTCCTCGACCATCGAGCGGACCAGGCCGGTCAGGTCCGGCGCACCGGCCGCGACCGCGCGGGAGGGCAGCAGCACCACGCGCCGGCGTTCGGCGATCTCGCCGAGCGCCTGCTCCAGCGCCGCAGCCCAGGCGCGGGTCGAGGCCCGGATCTCGTCGGCTGACCCACCCCCCTGCGCAGCCCTCTCCGCGTGCTCCGCCGCGAGCTCGGCGAGGCGGACGCTCGCGACAGGCGGACCGTTTTCTGCCGCCATTCGCGTCACGCCGGCCGCGACCGCCGCCGCGACGCCGGCCGCCAGCAGGACGGTGGAGAGGATCACCCGAGCCTCGTTCACCGCGCGTATCCCCGGCACGAGTGTCCCTGGCACGAGTGTCCCCGGCAGGAGTGTCCCGCAGCGTTCTGCCGCGCGGTCATCGACACGTAAGCCCTTGTGTCGCGGTGCTTGAACCAGGCGGTGCCGTCCTCGTCATGGAACATGTAGAGGTAGTGGCCGGCCCAGTTCCGGTGTGCCCGCTCGGCCGACAGCACGCCCGCCAGGATCGCCCCACGGAACACCTCCTCGGCGTCCCGCACCACTCTGACACTCGTGCCATAGATGGCCGGCGCACGCTTCATCGTCCGACCCCGCCCCCGGCGCTCACGCCGCCTGCCGCGCCTCGCCATCGTTCGATTCCTCCGCTTCCCGTTCCGTCTGCATGCCCGCGGCATCGCCGTTCTCCTTCCCGTGTGCTTGTCCTGCCTGTGCGTGAGTGCCCCGAGGCGGACCCTTGAGCGCCCGGAAGCGGGCGAGCCAGAGTTTTGCGGCCCGGCCCGGCCCCACCGCGCGGATGCGCCGCCTCAGCGGCGGAAACGCCGCGCCGGGGCCGGCATCCGCGTCCGCGAGGTCGCGCCGCTCCGCCGCCGCCGTCATGCGGAAGACGAAGCGCAGCATCTCCGCGCTGTCCTCTTCGAGCACCGGATCGAGCCCTGCCGCCTCGCGCACCGCGCGCTCGATGGCTGTGGCGAGCTTCGCCGTCCTCTGGGAAGAAGACGGCTCGCCCCGCAGCCAGGCCGACGGCGCGTCCGCGATCAGCGCGTGGAGCGCCAGTTCCCGCCGCTCGCCGGCTTCGAGCCCGTCGAGCGCCTCGACCTCCTCGCTCGCGATCACGGCGTGCGCCGCCAGCGAGTGGTACTGCCGGGTGCGACCGCCGAAGCAGCAGGTGTTCGCCAGCACGTGCGCCAGCGCCTCGAAGTCGATATCGGCGGGCGTCGCGCCCTCCGGCACGAGTGTCCCGGGCACGAGTGTCTCCGGATCGCCCGGCCAGGCGAGGCGCCTGCCGGAATCCCCGACAGCGGCGGCGGTCTGCCGCCGGCATTCCACGGGTCGTGCATTCATTCGTCTGCTCCCTTTTCGTCCGCGTGTTCGATGTCGCGACCGGAAGCGGCGCGGTCTCCGCCGCCGCCCTGTTCCGCGCGATTGCCGGTTTCGTTGCCGGTGCGATGGGGGTCGCCTCCGGTCGACTCGCCGCCCGTGAGACGAGCGTCGTCTGCGGGGGAATCGTCCCCCGCCAGCCGGTCGATGGCCTGGACGGTGGAAAACCCCTCGGCCTTGAGGCGCTCGACCGCGGCGAAGGCGGGGCCGCGCGAGGAGAACAGCGCCACCGACCAGCGATCGAGCACGAGGCGCGCGACGCGCCAGCCGTCCGGGCCGTGCAGCAGCAGCTCGGCGTAGCGCCCCTCGGCGGTGGTCAGGCTCTTGAGCGCCCGCTCCATGCCGGGGTCGCAGTGGATGCGCTTCTCCTGCTTCAGCAACTCGACGGATTCGTCCTTCTGGGCGAGGAAGATCGTCCAGTCCGAGTTCTCCCACGCCGCACGCGCCGCCGGATTGGCGTAGTAGTCGTTGACCGACTGGGTGCCGGTGATGAGCGCGCCTCGGTACTTGCGCGCCCTTCGCGCGGCCCCTTCCAGGAACGCCCTTGAATCCTCGCCCGAGAGCAGGTCCCAGGCCTCGTCGATGACGATCGCCTTCGCCCGGGTGCGCTCGCCGTGATACATGCGCTGGGTGGCGAGGAAGACCACCAGCATCAGCACCACCGCC